>JANPAO010000102.1:0-5416 GCA_031429955.1 Phenylobacterium sp.
CGGCGAGGGCGCGGCACGCTGCATGAACCTGGCGATGGCCGACCTGGGCGGACGCAGAATAGACTACCTGAACCCGCACGGCACCTCGACGCCGGTCGGCGACAGCAAGGAGATGGGCGCGGTGCGCACCGTGTTCGGCGACAAGGCACCGCTGATCTCCTCGACCAAGTCCCTGACCGGCCACAGCCTGGGGGCTGCCGGCGCCCAGGAGGCGATCTATTCGCTGCTGATGCTCAACAACGGCTTCCTGGCCGAGAGCGCCCACATCGAAAACCTCGACCCGGCCTTTGCCGACCTGCCGATCCTGCGCCAGCGGCTGGACCTGCAGGTGGAGACGGTGATGTCCAACAGCTTTGGCTTTGGCGGCACCAATGGCTGCCTGGTGATGGCTAGGGTCTAGAGCGTGACAGCTTCAAGTGGATACCGGTTGAAGCGCCCGTCACGCTCTACACTTTTGAAACTAGACCCTTCTTGCCGTCTCAGATCGACTCGATCTGAGACGGTCAGGGTCTAGCTGTTTGAGCGCCCTGGTCTTTCGCTCCGCCCGCCGGCAGGACGTGGGGCGGATCGTCCAACTGCTGGCCGACGACCCCCTGGGGTCTGGCCGTGAGCGGTTCGAAGACCCCTTGCCGGAAACCTACTACGCAGCCTTTGACCGCATCGAGGCCAGCGACGGCAATCTGCTGACGGTGGCCGAGCTGGACGGGGTGGTGGTGGGCTGTCTGCAGATGACCCTGATCCCGGGCCTGTCCAACCAGGGGGCGAACCTGGCCCTCATCGAGGGCGTCCGGGTCGACACCAGCTTGCGGAGCCAGGGCCTGGGGGCTCAGCTCATGGCCTGGGCCCTGGATGAGGCCCGCGCGCGCGGTTGCCAGGCTGTCGAGCTTTTCACCCACAAGACCCGCAACGACGCCCACCGCTTCTATGACCGGCTGGGCTTTGAGCAGAGCCATGTCGGCTACCGGATCAAGCTGTAGGAGGCCCCATCCATGGCCCAAGACTATGACCTGCCCCAGGGCGACCTCATGAAGGGCAAGAAGGGCGTCGTCATCGGCGTGGCCAATCACCAGTCCATCGCCTGGGGGATTGCCGCCCAATTGGCAGCCCAGGGCGCCGAACTGGCCTTCCTGCACCTGCCGGGCATGGAGCGCCGGGTTCAGCCCCTGGCGAAGTCCATCGGCGTCAAGACGGTGCTCCCCGTCGATGTCACCGACGATGCCCAGATGGATCGCGCCTTTGCCGGCGTCGAGGCCGCGCTGGGGACCCTGGACTTCTTCGTCCACTCCATCGCCTTTGCCCCCCGCGACGAGATCAAGGGCTCCTTCGTGAAAAACACCACCCGGGCGGGCTTCCTCCAGGCCATGGATATCTCGGTCTATAGCTTCGTCGATTGCGCCCGGCGGTCCGCGCGGCCGATGCCCAGGGGTGGGTCGATCATCTGCATGACCTATCTCGGCGCCGAGCGGGTGATCCCCAACTACAACACCATGGGGGTGGCCAAGGCCGGGCTGGAGGCCGCCACCCGCTATGCGGCGCGCGACCTTGGCCCCGCCAAGATCCGGGTCAACGCCATCTCAGCCGGCGCCATGCGCACCCTGTCTCTGGCGGGCATTGCGGGGGGGCGGGAAAAGCTGTCCCAAGGCCGGGTCATGTCGGCGCTGCAGGAGGACACCCGTATGGAAGGGGTGGCCGGCACTGCGCTCTGGCTGCTGTCGGACCTCGGATGCTCCACCACCGGCGAGGTGGTGCATGTGGACGCCGGCTTCCACATGATGGGGCTGCCAGACGAGACCCCCGAGGGTTAGGAACCGTAGGCCCGCATGAATCTGTGAGCGGCCTGGCGGGCAATGTGGTCGATCTGGGCCTCGGTGAGGTGCCGCTCCACCCCCAAAAGGTCGGCCAACTGGTAGGTGCCGACAACCATACCGCCGAAAAACTCCGACGCCATGGCCGGGTCGTCTACCGCCAGGCGACCCAGGGCCGTTTCGCGGGCCAGGAATTCCGCCAGCCGGGCGCGGGAGGCACGCGGTCCGGCCTCGAACACCGCCCGCGCCACGTCGGGTGCCTCGGTCACCCCCAGGATATAGACCCGCATCAGGGCGCCTGCCCGGGGATTGATCAGGGCCCGCAGCATGACCCGGGCATACGCCTCCAGGGCCTGCTGTGGGTGTTCGTCGGCACCGGGCATTTCCAGGGGCGCGGTAATGTCAGCCACCCGGCGGTCGACCAGGGCGCGGATCAGCTCGGCCTTGGAGCCATAGTGATTGTAGATGGTCTGTTTGGAGACCCCGGCGCGGCGCGCAATCTCCTCCATGGAGGCGCCTAGGCCTCGCTCGGCCAGAACCTCGATGGCGGCGTCCAGGATGGCCTGGCCCTTGGCCTGGTCGATCTGTCCGGCAAGCCTCGGCATCAGTGACCTCCGTCTCCGGGCGGTGGTGGGGTCGGGGGGGAGGCGGGCCTGGCCAGCAGGGCCAGGGCTGCGGCGATGGCGCAACCCACGGTCAGGAACATGAAGACATCGGCAAAGGCCATCACCAGGGCCTCGCGACCCAGCATCATCCCCATCATCTTGCGCATGCCACCTTCGGGATTGAGGGCTCCGGCCGACTGCATCATGGCCTGGAGCTGGACCATCATCTCCTGGGCCTCGATGCTGCCGCTGTTGAGGGAGGCGGCCAGCTCGCCCCGATGCACCGCGCTCATCTTGCCCAGGATGGTGGTCACCATGGCCAGGCCCACCGCGCCGCCGACATTGCGGATCAGGTTCAGCAGCCCCGAGGCATCCTTCATCATCGGCAGGGGGATGGTGGAGATGCTCATCTGTGAGGCCGCGATCATGGCGATCATGGCCCCAAGGCCCCGGCACATCTGCAGCACCAGGAACTCATTGAAGCCCCAGCCCGGCCCCACATGGATGCCCTGACCCAGGCCGATCCCCACCAGGGAAAACCCCAGGACCATGCCGACCCGCAGGTCGAGGGCGCGGATCACACGCCCGGCGATGGGAGCCGAAAGGAACATGGTCAGGCCAGAGACCAGCATGGTGGTGCCCACCTGACCTGGGGAATAGCCCCGGATCTGAGCCAGATAGAGCGGCAGGACAAAGGTACCGGAATAGAGGCTCATGCCCGAGACAAAGTTCATCATGCTGCCCAGCACGAAGTTCCTGTCGCCGAAGGGGGCCAGGGAGACGATGGGCTGGCGGTAGGTGAGTTGCCGCCAGGCAAAGGCGGTTCCGGAAATCACCACCAGGACGCAGAGCCACAGGATGGCATCGTCACGGAACCAGCCCTCGCTGGCGCCTTCCTCCAGCACATACTGCATGCTCAGCAGGAAGGCGGCCATCAGCACCAGGCCGGTCCAGTCGATGCCCTTGGCCAGGCTGGGGTCACCCTTGTCGAAATTGGCGTAGCGGCTCACCAGGAACAGGGACAGCAGGCCAGGGATCACATTGATGTAGAACAGCCAGCGCCAGCCGAAGGCATCGGTCAGGTGACCGCCGATGGTGGGGCCCACCGTGGGGGCCAGGGTGACGATCAGGCCCACCACCACATTCGCGGTGATCCGGCGCTCCGCCGGAAAGATGGTCATGGCCGCAGAAAACACCTGGGGGATCATGGCGCCGCCCGCCAGGCCCTGCAGGGCCCGGGTAAAGATCATCATCTCAAAGGTGGTGGATAGGCCGGTGAGGATGGAGGCGAAGATGAAGGTGACGGTGGCGGCCATGAAGAAGGGCCGCGTGCCCCACATCTTTGAGAAATAGGCGGTCAGTGGAATCATCACCACCTCCGCCAGCAGGTAGATGGTCTGAACCCAGCTGATCTCGTCGGAGCTGGCCCCCACGCCAGCCTGGATCTGAGCCAGGGACGAGGCGACGATCTGGACATCCAGGACGGCCATGAACTGGCCGATCACCATGCCGCCAAATCCGAGGAACACCTTGAACCAGTCGGTCTCCCCCGTGTCGGTCACGTGTCCGCCGGGGGAGGCTGGGCCTCGTGAGAGTGTGGCGGAGGTCACGCTCTGGCCCTAGCGGGCAAGGCCACGACGTGCCAGCTCGGCCGGCGGCGCGGTTTCGGCAAAGCCCAGGCCGGTGTCCTTGCGCACATCAACCCGCACCGACACCGAGAGGCCGGGCCGCAGGGCACCGGCCAGGGGCTCATCGGCATCCACGGCGATCTTGACCGGCAGGCGCTGGGCGATCTTCGTGAAGTTGCCCACCGCGTTCTCCACGGGGATCAGGGCAAATTCTGATCCGGTGGCCGGCGCAAAGGAATTGATGTGACCGGCGATCGGCTTCTTGCCAAAGGCGTCGGCCTTGATCTGGACCGGCTGACCGATCCGCAGCCGCGACACCTGGGTCTCCTTGAAGTTGGCCACGATATAGGCCTGACCCAGGGGGACGATGCTCATCAGGGCTGAGCCTGGCCGCACATACTGGCCTGGGCGAACCGCCCGCGCGCCGACCACACCAGCCACTGGAGCGCGGATCTGGGCGTAGGAGACCTCGATGCGGGCGGCGTCCACGGCGGCGTGGGCAGCCAGGGCCTGGGCCACGGTCTGGGCCCGGGCTGAGCCCAGGGACTGGGCGGCGCGACGCTCGGCCTCCAGGGTCGCCTGGGCCTGGGCGACGCCTGCCGTGGCGCTGCTGGCGGCCGCCTTGGCCGACTGCTCCCGCTGGGGCGACACCCAGCCCTGCTGGGCCAACTGGCCGTAGCGGTTGAGCTCGGTGGTGGCCATCTGGGCCTGGGCATTGGCCGATTGCAGGCCCGCCGCCTTCTGGGCCACCATGGCCACCTCGAGGGCCGATCGGTCGTCGACGCCCCGAACTGCGGCATCCAGGGCCTGGGCATTGGCGATAGCCTGGGCCAGCCGCGCCTGCGCCTGGGCGGCATCCAGCACCGCCACCACCTGGCCCGCCACCACCCTCTGGTTGTCGGCCACCAGGACCTGGGTGACGTAGCCCTCCATCTGGGGGGCCACCACGACCTTGTCGGCGGCGATGAAGGCGTTGTCGGTGGATTCGTAGCTCTGCTTGTGGGTCCACCAAAAGCCCCCGCCGATGGCCACCGCCAGGGCTGCGACTCCACCGGCGGCGAGGGCCAGCAGGCGGGATTTTTCTGGGGTGGACATCGGGTCGGTCTCAACAGGCGGCGGGATAAAAATGGACCTGTGGGTCCAAGAAACAGATCTGACCGCCTTGCCCAGCCTTGGCAAGATCAATTGGACGGCACAGTCCAAAATACCCATGACCCTCAAGGGACTGGACGCCCTGGGCCGTTCGTCGGCATATCGACCCATGAGCAAGACCTTCGACGCCGATGTCATCATCGCAGGCGCGGGCATGGCCGGAGCGACCCTGGCCCTGGCGCTGAAGCAGGGGGGGCTGACCCCCATCCTGGTGGACCCGGTGGTG
>JANPAO010000103.1:0-10472 GCA_031429955.1 Phenylobacterium sp.
CTGCGGGTGCGCACGGCGTTGACCGGCCGCGGCGGGCGGCCCGAGCAGAGCAGAAGACCCGTGGCCCGCCGTCCCAGGCGGATCGCCGTGGTGATGGCCGAGGGAGATCCAGAGAGAATGCCCGTGATCTGCACCGCCCCCAGGCCCAACTGATCGCAGAGTTCCACCATGTCGTCGGCGACGCCGTCGAAACTATAGTCGGCGCGCGGGTCAGACTGGCCAAAGCCTGGTCGCTCAGGGCAGATCAATCTCAAACCCAGGGCCTGGGCCTGTTGTTGGGCCGACGGCGGCAGCAGGCTTGATCCGAGCCCCTCATGAAAGACCATCACGGCGCGACCGGCCCGATCGCCATAGTCGCGATAGGCCAGCCGGCGGCCATCGGGCAGGATGATCCGCACCACGGGCGGGGCATTGGCGACCGAGGTTGCCATCGGTGGCGGGGTCTGGGATTCGATGGCCCCTGCCATCGCCGCCAACTGGGTCAGGGCACGGATCAGCTCGCCCTGACGCTTCAGACCCATCTTTTCAAATACCGCCCGCAGTTGATTGCGCACCGTATTGAAGCTGACCCCCAGTTCCTCCGCCGCCTCCTTGAGGGAGCGTCCATCGCGTAGCTTGCGGGCCAGCCGCAGTTCGGCCGGCGTCAAGCCAAAGCTGTCGCCGATGCTGGACCAAAGGCGGCTGGTCTCCTCCACAGCAGGGAAGATCAGGGCGTAGGCTTGGGGGTCCCGGCCATGGTCGAGCCCCAGGGCTCCGGCAATGCCCGGCAGGGCGCGGGCCGGGGCCACATAGGCAAAGCAGGGACCATCCTCATGACCACGGTCGAGTCGTAGGACAGTCTGGCCGTCCCCCTGGGCGCGGGACTGGGCGACAGCCCGGGTCAGAGCCTCGGCATTGGCGGGATCGTCGAAGGTCAAGGCAGAGCCAGCCGCCAAAGTGCCGAGGCCGTCGGCCATCATCGTTTGGGCCAGACTATTGGCCGACAACACCCTGTGGCGGCCAGAGATCAAGATCCAGCCAATGTCGGCCCGACCGCCTGGCGTTATGCCCTGGCTGGTGTCCACGGTCAGGCGCGCGATGTCCTGGCTGCGGGCCAGGTCCAGAACCACGCCGGGGGACGGATCGCCCGTCTGTCCCACATCGCCAAGGGCGTCCACCAGCTCGCGCCAAGCGTCCGGATTGGCCGCCACGCGATACATGGTTTCGATCACCAGAGATGTGTTGGCGTTGGCCTGATCATCCATCCTGATATTCGACTCGCTCCCCACATCGCCGACTATAGCGGCGGACTGTGAAATCCGCTTCTGATCCTAAGTTGTGGAGGCGGCGCAAGCCGGAGGCACCCCTTCGAGGGTCAGCGCCGTTAGATTTCCTCGTCTTGCCTCGCCGTGGCGCACGTGAGACCTAAGTCAAACACTTGTTTGGAAATTTGGAGCGTCCGATGAAGGCTGCGGTCTATTACGAAAATGGTGGTCCCGAAGTCCTGAAGTACGAGGACATGCCCGACCCCCAGTGCCACCCCAAGGGCGTCGTCATCGCCGTTGAGGCCATTGCCATCGAGGGCGGCGACACCCTCAGCCGCTGGCGCGGCCAGCTGGTCACCAAACCCCATGTGGTGGGCTATCAGGCCTCTGGCACCATCGTCGAGGTGGGATCTGAGGTCAGCCATCTGAAGGTGGGGCAGCGGGTCGCAACCCTTATGGCCCATGGCAGCCACGCCTCGATGCGCGCCGTGGCCGCCCGCAACTGCTGGCCAGTGCCCGCCGGCTTTGACATGAAGATGGCTGCGGCCATCCCGGTGACCTTTGGCACCGCTCATGACTGCCTGTTCGAGTTTGGTCGCCTGCAAAAGGGCGAGACCGTCCTGATCCAGGCCGGGGCTTCCGGCGTTGGAGTGGCCGCCATCCAACTGGCCAAGCGGGCGGGCGCTGGCCTGATCCTGGCCACCGCCTCCTCCGACGAGCGGCTGGAAAAGCTGAAGCGTCTGGGTCTGGATCACGGCATCAATTACACCCGCGACGACGTCGCCAAGGAGGTGATGCGCCTGACCGACAACAAGGGTGCCGACGTCATCGTCGATTCCGTCGGCGGGCCCACCCTGCAGGGCTCGATCAATGCCCTGGCCTATCGCGGTCGGGTCTCGATGGTGGGCGCTGCGGGACGCGAGCCCATGGTGGTGGATGTTGGTTCGATGATGGGGGGCAATCGCACCCTGTCGGGGGTCTTCCTCGGGGCCGAGATCGGAACTGACCGGGTGCATGACAATGTCCAGCGCCTGATCGACGACGCGGCCAGGGGCGAGCTGGAAGTGGTGATCGACCGGGTCTTCCCGCTGTCGGAAGCCGCCGCCGCCCACGCCTATATCGAGAGCCGCGCCGCCGTTGGCCGTGTGGTGATGGTGCCGTAAGCATCTGATCTGTCATCCCGGGACGCCGCGCGAGCGGCTTGCCCGGGACCCAGATACGCGGGACTCTACGGAAAAATCGGTGAGTATGGGTCCCGGTCTTCCGCTGAAGCGGAAACCGGGATGACCCCCAGGGAGGACATCCATGCCTAAAGCCAACAACGGCGCTGTCGAGATTGAGTACGAGGTGTTCGGCAGCGGGCCAGAAACCATCCTGCTGATCAACGGCCTGGGGTCACAGATGACCCGCTGGCCAGGGGCCTTTTGCGCGCGGCTGACCGACAAGGGCTACCGTGCCGTCCGATTCGACAACCGCGACACCGGACACTCCACCTGGTTCGAGACCGGCGCGGCCTACAATCTATCGGATATGGCCGCCGACGCCATGGCGGTGCTGGATGCCGTAGGCGCGGCCCAAGCCCATGTGGTGGGGGTCTCCATGGGCGGGATGATCGGCCAGATGACGGCCATCGACCATCCGGGCCGGGTGCTGTCGCTCACCTCGATCATGTCGGCCACAGGAGCGCCCGGGACCATGGACGCGACGCCGGAGGCTGCCGCAGTCCTGACCCTCCAGCCGCCCAACCCCGAGACCGACCGCGAGGGCTTCATCACCCAGAGCGTCCGCAATGCCGAAATCATCGGCAGCCCCGCCTATCCCTGGCCACCTGGTGCCCTGCGCGAGCGGGTGATCGCCGAGCATGGCCGCGCTTTCAACCCCACCGGCTCTGCCCGACAGATGGGGGCCATCCGCGCCACCGGCGACCGCACCGCGCGGCTGTCGAAACTGAGTGTCCCAACAGTGGTCCTGCACGGAGCAGACGATCCCCTGGTGCCGTTGAAGGGGGGCGAGGCCACGGCCGCTGCCATTCCCGGCGCGGAGCTGCGGGTGATCCCCGGCATGGGTCACGACATGCCCCCCAGCCTCTATGATATCTTCGCCGATGCTATCTTTGCGGCCGTGGCCAGGGCTGCTTGACTTCACCCTCGGCTGAGGCCGGGACCACAGACAAAGGAAACCTCATGGGACGTCTTTCCGGTAAGACCGCCATCATCACCGGTGCCGGCTCGGGCATCGGTCGCGCTGCCTCGCTGCTGTTTGCAAAGGAGGGTGCGAGCCTGGTCCTGGCCGACAAGATGGACACGGTGCACGAGACCGCCAAGCTGGTGACGGCGGCGGGCGGCAAGGCGGTCTCCCTGAACGGCGACGCGGGCGAGGAGGCCTTTGTCGAGAGCCTGACCGCCCGGGCCGTCGCTGAGTTTGGCGGACTGGATGTGGTCTGGGCCAATGCCGGCATCTCCGGCGGCTGGACGGCCTTTGACGAGCAGGACGGTGCCTTCTGGGCCGAGATCCTGCGGGTCAACCTGATCGGGGCCTTCCTGCTGGTGAAGCACGCCAGCCGGATCATGATCCCGGCCGGCAAGGGCTCGATCATCTGTACCGCCTCGGTGGCGGGCATCCGGTCGGGCGCGGGCGGCGCGCCCTATTCGGCCTCCAAGGCCGGGGTCATCAACCTGGCCCAGACCGCCGCCAACGAATTTTACGGCACCGGGGTGCGGGTCAATGCCATCTGCCCCGGCCTGATCGAGACCGGCATGACCCAGCCGATCTTCGACGGCGCGCGGGCGCGGGGCAATGAGGACAAGATCGGCCAGCTCAACCCGCTGACCCGGGGCGGCGTGCCGGTGGAAATCGCCAACATGGCCCTGTTCCTGGCCAGCGACGAAGCCTCTTATGTCAACGGCCAGGCCATCGCCGTCGACGGCGGGCTGTCGTCCTCACACCCCGTCGTGCGCCGCAAGCGATGATCTATCTGCTGCGTCACGGTCAGACCGACTACAACCGCGACGGGCGGATGCAGGGTCAGCTTGAGTCCTCCCTCACCGACCTGGGCCGAGCCCAGGTCGAGGCCATGGCCGAGCGGCTTCTTGCCGAGATCACCGATCCCAGCGGTTGGCGGCTGCTGGCCAGCCCGCTCCAGCGCACCCGCCAGAGCGCGGCCATCATCAGCGCGGCCTTGGGACTGGAGGTGGAGATCGCCCCACCGCTGATCGAGGTGGGTTGCGGCGACTGGGAGGGGCAGACCTACGCCGACCTGCGGGTCAAGTATCCGGAGTCCTTCGTCGGCAAGGACTGGTACTTCCAGGCCCCGGGCGGCGAGAGGTTCGACGACCTGACGGCGCGGATCGACCCCTGGCTGGCGACCCTGCCGCCAGAGCCGGAGCGGCGGGTGATTGCGGTCTGCCATGGGGTGTCAGGTGCCTTTGTGCGGCGCGCCTATCTGGGCCTCTCGCCAGAGGCCACCATCGCCCAGGATATGCCGCAGGACGCGCTGTTCCGTCTGGCCGGAGGCCAGGCTGAGCGGCTGGATTGCCGGCCTGTCGGGGCGTGATCTATCTGGTTCGTCACGGCCAGACGACCTTCAACCGCGAAGGCCGCCTGCAGGGGCAGGTCGATTCGCCCCTGACCGAGCTGGGCCAGGTCCAGGCGCAGCGGGCCGGGGCGACCCTGGCCAGGCTGGTGGGGGACGCTTCGGGATGGCGGATCATCTCCAGCCCGCTTGGCCGCGCCCGCGCGACGGCGGAGGCGATCCGGCTCGCCCTGGGTCTTCCAAAGGTTGAGCTGGAAGATCGATTGATCGAGCTGAGCTGGGGCGACTGGGATGGCCGTCAGCGCACCGAGCTTCAGGAGGACCATCCCGACGCCTTTGGCGACTCCGGCTGGGCCTTTCGCGCGCCCATGGGGGAACCCTATGAGAGCGTGCAGGCCCGCATGGCCGATTGGCTGGGCAGTTTGGACCCCGAGCCGGATCGCCGCATCATCGCCGTCAGCCACGGGGTCGCGGGACGGGTGCTGCGCGGGGTCTATGCCGGGCTCACGCGGGAGACAACGGTGACGCAACCCGTGCCGCAGGATGCCTTCTATGCCTTGAGGGCGGGTACCATCACCCAGATCGACGGCGATCCCGGCTAGATCCGCCGCAGAATGACTTCCCCGTCCCGGGCGTCGTCAAGCTGACGCAGCAGGACCATGACGCCGACCCCCACCAAGGCACCCAAGACGAAGGATGCGAACACGGCGCTGGAGGCCGCAACCGGACCCAGTCCCTGGCGGGGGCTCTCCTTGCCATAGATGAGCGCGCCGTCCCAGGACTCGGCGTAGTCGCTCATCGGCTCGTACAGGTCCTTCATACCAACCATACCCTTCGTCATCGGGGAGGTGCCTCCCCCGCTGGCCTTCCGCGCCCCTGAGCGTTAGAAGCCCACAACATTTAAGAACGACTGTAACGAGAACAACAGACCACATCATGGCTGGCCATTCCAAATTCAAGAACATCATGCACCGCAAGGGCCGGGCCGATGCGGTCCGCTCCAAGCTGTTCTCCAAGCTTTCCCGCGAGATCACCGTGGCGGCCAAGTCGGGCCTGTCCGATCCGACCATGAACGCGCGGCTGCGGCTGGCGGTGGCCAATGCCAAGGCCGAGTCCATGCCCAAGGACAATATCGACCGGGCCATCAAGAAGGGGGCTGGCGGCGATGGCGAGAGCTATGACGAGGTCCGCTATGAGGGCTTTGGTCCCGGCGGCGTGGCTATCATCGTCGAGGGCCTGACCGACAACCGCAACCGGGCCGCAGCCAACATCCGCTCCATCTTTTCCAAGAACGGCGGCAATATGGGGGCGACCGGATCGGTGGCCTTCATGTTCGATCGGCTGGGCCAGATCGTCTATCCGGCCAAGGTCGGCAGCGAAGACAAGGTGATGGAAGCCGCCATCGAGGCCGGTGCCGAGGATGTCGAGTCCGACGACGAGGCCCACACCATCTTCACGGCCTATGAGTCCTTTGCCGAGGTGATCGGGGCGCTGGAATCGAGCCTTGGGGAGGCCAAGTCCACCAAGATCATCTGGCGCGCCAAGGGCCTGACCCCGATCTCCGGCGACCCGGTGGCAACCCTGATGAAGCTGATGGACGCCCTGCAGGACGACGATGATGTCCAGAACGTCTATGGTGACTTTGATATCTCCGATGAGGACATGGACCGGTTCGGCTAAACCGATCTGTCTTCGGGCGGTCCGCGACCCATTCCCCGACAACGAGCCGGACCTCCGATGAGATCATCGCAGGCCGCCATGCTCCATAGAAAGCTGCACCATGCCCTCCTCCACCGCATTCACCCGCGAAACCGTTCAGCTCGACGGCGAGTATTTCGACGACTGCGAATTCAAGAAATGCCGGATGGTCTATGCAGGCGGCGAGGCCCCGGCCTTCGTCGGCTGTCGTTTTGAGGACTGTGACTGGAAGTTCGAAGACGCCGCTGCCCGCACCCTGGAACATATGAAGGCGGTCTGGAACGCCGGCGGCAAGGCCCAGCTTCAACTGCTGATCAAGGATATCACCAGCGGTGGCGCGGCCAAGTCCTGAGTCGCAGGCGCCGGCTTGGGTTGCGATCCTGGCTGGGTTAGCCTGAGCCCATGAGCACCCTGCGCCGCCTGATCGACCTGCCCGGCATCGCCGACCTGGAATTTGCCTCGGTGATGAAGCCCGCCCTGCGTGAGCCCGGGGCCCAGGCTGACCATCCGGCCATCAATGAGGTTTGCCTGGCAAACTTCGGACTCACCCTGGATGAGGCCGAGGCGGTGACCTTGCCGCCCGATTGGGACAGGATCGAGCGGCGGTCCGAGCGGGAGCAGGTGGACGCCTTCGAAGCCGCCGGTTGGGATGTCACCGACAAGCGGCGGCCGCTGAAGATGCTGTCCCAGTTCAGCCTGCCGCTCTGGCTGGCCCTGCGCGGGGTGGCCGGCACCCTGCCCTATCAGGCGCAGGAGGACGAGGACGCCAAGATGCAGGCCGCCCTGGCCGCAGATGCCAAGAAGTTCCGACGCGATCGGTAAGGCTTCCCCAACGGCGCGCAACGAGCCTGTGGCGATCAGCCTCTAGACTCGAGGATAGAGAATAATCTGGGTGCAGCGAAACGCCGCCATCAGCTTGCCGGTGGCAGCATCGCTGAGGGTGGCGTCCCAGACCTGGGTGGTGCGGCCGCCGTGCAGCATCTGGGCCACGCAAACCACCGCGCCCTCCCGCAGGGTGCTCATGAAGTTGCACTTGACCTCGGCCGTGGTGAAGCCGTTGGCCCCCTCGGGCCAGGCCGTGGACACCCCATAGGCACAGAGAATGTCGGCCACCGACAACAGACAGCCGGCCAGCAGGAAGCCGGTATGGGCCACCAGCTCCTGACGCACCTCAAACCGCCCCGCAACCCGGCCCTCTGAGACCTCCGTCACCACCAGGCCCAGATGGCCCGGCAGCTTGCCCTCATTGGCCCGGTTCAGGGCCTCGACGGAGGTGTTGTTGGTGGTCGTGGCCATGATGGATGTTCCCCGCGTTTGGCCTATCTAGCCCAAGGGGAGCGGTCTGTGTCAGGGTCGATGCGACAAAATCGGAGACCCCATGGCCACCATCCAAATGGATGTCACACCGGTGCTGCCCCACCTCGCGGCCCGACGTCCTGGGGCCAGGCCCTATGTTGTGGGGATCACCGGGGCCGTGGCCGCCGGCAAGAGCGTGTTTGCCCAGGCCCTCGACGAGCGCCTCACGGCTGACGGGGCTCAGGTCGAACGGGTCTGTTCCGACGGCTTCCTGTTTTCCAACACCCGGCTGGCGGACCTGGGCCTGTCAAATCAGAAGGGCTTTCCGCCCTCCTATGACCACGCCGCCCTGCGCGCGGCCCTGAGCGCCATCCGCCAGGGGCCGACAGTGTTTCCCGGCTATTCCCATGTCACCTATGATGTTGACGAGGCGCTGGCCCGAACGCTCGATCCCCCCGACGTCTTGCTGATCGAGGGGCTGAACCTGATCCCCACCCACGGCCCATCCCTGATCGACACCCTGATCTATCTGGATGCGCCGGAGCCTGATCTTGAAGCCTGGTACACGCGCCGATTCATGGGCTTGTGGGAGGCCGCCGAGCACGACCCGACCTCCTTCTATGCCCGCTTCCGGGGCATGAGTCGCGACGAGACCGAGGTCCTGGCCCGCCGGGTCTGGGACCAGGTCAATCTGAAGAACCTGCGCGACCACATCGCGCCGGCCCGCGCCCAGGCTGACCTGGTGGTCCGCAAGGGACCTGGACATGAGATCATCGGGGTGGAGGCGCGGGGCGCGCGGCCCGCTCAATAGACGGTGGGCTTTACGAGGCTGGGCAATTTGCCGTGTCCAGAACAACCCTTTCTTAACCCCCGGGACCGCTGTATCACCAGAACATATCCCGAACGCATCTTGAGTCCCGCATGACCGCCATTCGCATTCTCGGCCTCGACCCCGGCCTGCGCCGCACCGGGTGGGGGGTTATTGAGGTTGAGGGGGGGCGGCTGACCCATGTGGCCCACGGGGTGATCACGCCTAAGGACAGCCTGGCCTTTGCCGAGCGCCTGCTGGTGCTGTTTGAGGCCATCAGCGAGATTGTCAGCCGGCATGCGCCCCATGAGGCGGCGGTGGAGGAGACCTTTATGAACAACAATGCCGCCTCGGCCCTGAAGCTGGGACACGCCCGGGCCATGGCCCTGGTGGTGCCGGCCCGCGCCGGGCTGCCGGTGGCCGAATATGCCGCCACGGTGGTCAAGAAGTCGGTGGTGGGGACCGGGGCTGCGGACAAGACCCAGGTGGCCTTCATGATCGCCCGACTGTTACCCAAGGCTGGCCCCACCACCGCCGACGCCGCCGACGCCCTGGCCGTGGCCATTGCCCACGCCCATTCCCGCAAGGGGCGCAATCTGGGCGCCGCGGCATGATCGGTCGCCTGCGGGGCCTGGTGGCCGAGATCGGTGAGGAGGACGCCCTGATCGATGTGGCCGGGGTCGGCTATGTGGTGCGCTGCGGATCGCGGACCCTGGGGCACCTGCCGGCGCTGGGTGAGGAGGCGGTCCTTCACGTTGAATCCCAATGGTCGGAAGCGACGGGGATGCGGCTCTATGGCTTTCTGGGCCGCGATGAGCGCCGGTGTTTTGTCCTGCTGCAGGCGATCCAGGGGGTCGGACCCAAGGCAGCCCTGGGGGTTCTGGACGTCCTGTCGCCCGGCGAACTGGCCCAGGCTGCGGCCCGCGAGGACAAGGCGGCTGTGGGCCGCGCCAATGGGGTGGGACCCAAGCTGGCCCTGCGCATCGTCACCGAACTGAAGGACAAGCCCCTGACCGACGGCCCGGTGGCTGCCTTCCATGCCGCGACCACCGCCGCACCGCCGCCGCCCTCGGCCACCGGTGAGGCGGTCTCGGCCCTGATGGGGTTAGGCATTGCCGAGGTGAATGCCCGGCGCGTCGTTGAGCAGGCGGCTTTGCGCCTGGGGGATGAGGCCACCCTCCAGGGCCTGATCAAGGCCGGATTGCAGGAGCTCGGGCGTTGAGGTTGTTGAGCTTTCCAGATCACCCCGTGGTTACTTCTCCCCCTGCGGGAGAAGGTGGCCTTGCGGAGCAAGGTCGGATGAGGGGTCGAACTTTCCATCCACTCATGACGCTTGAAGATTTTGTGGCGAGACCTGCGCAACCCCTCATCCGTCAGCTCCGCTGCCACCTTCTCCCGCAGGGGGAGAAGGGCCGAGCTTTGCCGTCATGACCCGGCTGATCTCCGGCGAGGAAGCCCCGCTTGAGGGCCATGACAAGGCTCTGCGGCCCCAGACCCTGGCGGAATTTGTCGGCCAGGAGCAGACCAAGGGCAATCTGTCGGTCTTTATCGAGGCGGCTAAGGGCCGTGCCGAGGCTCTGGACCACGTCCTGCTGTTTGGCCCGCCGGGCCTGGGCAAGACCACCTTGGCCCAGATTGTCGCCCGAGAGCTGGGGGTCAATTTCCGCGCCACCTCCGGCCCGGTCCTGGCCAAGGCCGGGGATCTGGCGGCCATCCTGACCAATCTTGAACCCCGCGACGTGCTGTTCATCGACGAGATCCACAGGCTGCCGGCCAATGTGAGATCCTCTATCCCGCCATGGAGGATCACGTCCTGGACCTGATCATCGGCGACGGCCCCTCGGCCCGGTCTATCCGCATCGAACTGGCTCCCTTCACCCTGGTGGCCGCCACC
>JANPAO010000104.1:0-5853 GCA_031429955.1 Phenylobacterium sp.
ATGGTGCGGGCCGCGTAGCCGTGATCGATCAGCAGGGCTTGCCAGGCCAGGGCCGCCTCACGCGGGCGGTCGGCACCCGAGCCTGGGCCATACTGATCGCGGTGGGCCGCCAGGAAGGCACGCACCTCCTCGCGGAACTGTTCCATCTCCGGGGTTAGTCTCAGGTCCATGGCCTTGTCCTCGATCCTCGCCCATTTCGGCACCGTCTGCCGACGCCCGCAAGTCTGACCCGGCGGCACCCCGGCCCCGCGCCAGATTGTCGCAGCCAGGCCTCCAGCCGCCCCAGAGCCCAGCCCAGAAGACTTTGGTAACCCTTTCTTCAAGCCAAGCAACGTAGGCCAACCCCTTAGCTGCTTGGTCTGCGCCGGTGTCCTCACTGGGGCGGGAGCCGGCCCAAGGGGCCGCGGGGGAGTGAAGTTTGATGGATGGCGCAGCCCAAGCCAATCTGGTTACCGTCAGCCTTAAACCAGTGCTGGATCTGCAGGCCACAGAGCCGCTGCGGGCAGAGCTGATGTCCCTGCGGGGTCGGCCGCTGAAGCTTGACGCCTCCCAGGTCACCCGGATGGGGGGGCTCTGTCTTCAGGTCCTGATGTCGGCCCGCAAGCTTTGGGTCGAGGACGGACTGTCCCTCGCCGTGGATCTGCCCTCCCCGGCGTTTTCAGAACAATTGGCGGCGTTCGGCAATCCCGAGCTGCAATTTGAGCCCGCAGGAGAACTCTCGTGAGCAAGACCATCCTTACCATCGACGACAGCCGTACCATGCGCGAGATGCTGAACCATGCCCTGGTGGAGGCAGGATACCGCGTCATCCAGGCCGTGGACGGCATTGATGGCCTGGAGGTTCTGCAGGCCAATACCGGGCGCATCGATGTGGTGATCACCGACATCAACATGCCACGCCTCGACGGCTTTGGGGTGATCGAGGGCGTCCGGGCCAATCCTGATCATCGGGCCACACCGATCCTGGTCCTGACCACGGAGAGCGACGCCGCCAAGAAGGAGCGGGCCCGTTCGGCCGGGGCCACCGGCTGGATCGTCAAGCAGTTCAATCCGGTCAAGCTGGTGGGCGCTGTCCGTCGCGTCGCCGCCTAGTCCTCCAGCAGCCGTTTCGGAGCGTTCCGTTGGATCCGTTCGAGAGCATCAAACAGACGTTCTTCCAGGAGTGCGATGAACTCCTGACCGACGCCGAACAGGGCCTGCTGGCCATGGAGTCGGGCGAGGCGGATTCCGAGACCATCAATGCGGTGTTCCGCGCGGTTCACTCCATCAAGGGTGGGGCCGGGGCCTTTGGCCTGGACCAGCTTATTCGGTTTGCCCACGTCTTCGAGACGGTGATGGACGAGCTGCGGTCGGAGAAGATGGACCTGACCGATGAGGTGGCCAAGGTGCTGCTTCGGGCCCTTGACGTCTTGGCCGACCATGTCGGTGCGGCCCGTGACGGTGGAGCGGTTGAGGAGGGCCGAGCGCTCGGGGCGCTCACCGAGCTCAAGGGCCTGATGGGCAGGGAAGATGTCGAGGACGATGTCGGGGGTCAGGACAAGGACTTCGGGTTTGTTCCGGTGACCCTCAGGGTCGAGGATGACGGCCCTGGCGGCTTCATTGACCTGGACGCCACAGCCCTGAGGCCCGACATCGCGACCGTTGAGGTCTCCACCGGCTGGGTCATCGACTTTGCTCCTAAGAGCGAGATGTACGCCAAGGCCAACGAGGCGGGCCTGGTGCTTCGCGAACTGGCCAGACTTGGCCCAACTGAGGTCGCCCTGGTCGAGAGCGGCCTGCCGCCGCTGGATCAACTCAATGCCGAACAGGCCTATGTCGGTTGGCGCATCGTCCTGACGGGTGAAGCTGACGAAGCCTCGGTTCGCGAAGTCTTCGAGTTTGTCGAGGACAACTGCGACCTGACCATTGCCCGCTCAGGTGCGAACACCTCCCCGAGCCAAGCCGAAGGAGTCGAGGACGGGCAGAGCGAGGATGGCCGCGCGGCCGCAGCCTCTGCCAACAGCGACCTGGACCTGGCGGCCCTGCTGGCCCGCCTGGGCGCGCCAGCCGCCGAGCCGGCTGGCCCTAAGGTTGAGGCCGTCCCCGAAATCTCTGCAGATCTTGACGTCACGGCCCTGATCGCCCGCGCCCAGAGCGTCGCGCCGGCCCCGCCGCCTATGGCGACGCCGACCGAGCCCAAGGTCCAGGCTACACCTGCCGCAGCGTCCCAGCCGGCGGTCGCCAGCACCATCCGGGTGGACCTCGATAGGGTCGATCGCCTGATCAATGCCGTGGGCGAGTTGGTGATTCAGCAGGCCATGCTGTCACAGAGGGTGCTGGAGAGCGGGCTGGCGCGGTCGTCCAACGTAGCGCTGGGCCTGGAGGATCTGGAACTCCTGACCCGCGAGATTCAGGACAGCGTGATGGCCATTCGGGCCCAACCGGTGAAGTCGGTGTTCCAGCGCATGCCCCGCCTGGCCCGCGAGGTCGCCGACATGACCGGCAAGCGCGTGAAGCTGGTGATGGAGGGCGAGGGCACCGAGGTCGACAAGACCGTCATCGAGCGCCTGACCGATCCCATCACCCACATGCTGCGCAATGCCATCGACCATGGTCTGGAAGACCCCGAGGGTCGCGCCGCCGCCGGCAAGCCGGCTGAGGGTCTTGTCCGTCTGCGGGCCCTGCACCGTGGCGGGCGGATCGTCATCGAGCTGGCCGACGACGGTCGCGGCATCAACCGGCCCCGGGTACGGGGGATCGCCGTCAGCAGAGGCCTGATCACCGAAGATCATATCCTGTCGGATGAGGAGATCGACAACCTGATCTTCCTACCCGGCTTCTCCACCGCCGAGACGGTATCGGATATCTCTGGGCGCGGTGTTGGCATGGACGTGGTCCGGCGGTCGATCCAGGGTCTGGGGGGCCGCATCTCGATCTCGTCGGAACCCGGCAAGGGTTCGAAGTTCACCATGTCCCTGCCCCTGACCCTAGCGGTTCTGGACGGCATGGTGGTGACGGTCGCCGAGCAGACCCTGGTGGCACCGCTATCGGCCATTGTCGAATGCCTGGCCCCCCGGATCGAGGATGTTCACTATATCGGCGGCAAGGACGCGGTGATCCGCATCCGCGACACCTTCGTGCCCCTGATTGATGTGGGCGTCGCCCTGGGCTTCCGCGACACCGCCATCGATCCGGCCTCTGGGGTCGCGGTGCTGGTGGAAAGTGAAGGCGGTGGAAAGGCGGCCCTGCTGGTGGAAGCCATCCAGGGTCAACGCCAGGTCGTCATCAAGAGCCTGGAAGCCAACTACCAGCAGATCGAAGGGGTGGCTGCGGCCACAGTCCTGGGAGACGGGCGCGTCGCCCTGATCCTGGATGTCGATGCCCTGGTCACCACCCAACGCCGCAAGCCAGCCCCGCGTCCTGAAAAACGGATGGCAAGCTGACCATGACCGACACCACCTTCACCGCAAACCCCCCGAGCCCGGTCCGGGAACTGATCGCCTTCCGCATTGGCGACCAGGAGTTCTGCGTCGACATCATGCAGGTTCGTGAGATTCGGGGCTGGACCCCGGCCACGCCCCTGCCGCGCACGCCCGCCTATATGAAGGGAGTGATCAACCTGCGCGGCGCGGTCCTGCCAATTGTGGACATGGGCGCCCGCCTGGGCCTGGCGGCCGCCGAACCCAATGCCCGTCACGTTATCATGGTGGTCAACCAGGGCTCTCGGACCCTCGGACTGCTGGTGGATGCCGTCAGCGACATCATCAAGGTGTCGGAGGACATGGTGCAGCCCACCCCCGATGTCGCCTGCGACCAAGTGAAGACCTTTGTGAAGGGGCTGTTGGCCATTGAGGGCCGGATGGTCAGCTTGGTGTCTCTGGACCGGGTCTTGCCGGAAATCGAAGCGGAGGCAGCGTGAGCACCACTCCGGAGCCCCGCAGCCGCAACAGCCGTCTGGTGGAGGGGGAGTTCCTCTTCACCAACGAGGACTTCCAGCAGATTGCGCAGATCCTGCACGCCCATGCTGGCATCGCCCTCGCCGAGGGCAAGGCGGCCTTGGTCTATTCGCGTCTAGCCAAACGCCTGCGGTCCCTGGGTCTGAGGTCCTTCCGCGAGTATTGCGCCCTGGTGGAGGATTCCCGCGAGGTTGACGAACGCCAGGCGATGATGGCGGCGCTCACCACCAATGTGACCCGCTACTTCCGTGAGCCACACCACTTTGACCACCTGCGCGACGTGGTTCTGCCGCCCCTGCTGGCCCATGCGCGCCAGGGCGGACGGGTTCGTCTGTGGTCGGCGGCCAGCTCCAACGGTCAGGAACCCTATTCCATGGCCATCACCGTCCTGGCTGCCCTGCCCGAGGCCGCCAGGCTGGATGTCAAGATTCTGGCCACCGACATTGACCCCAATATGGTGGCCGAAGGTCGCGCGGGGATCTATCGCGAAGAAGCCGTTGCCCCGGTGCCTGTCGATCTTCGTCGTCGCTGGTTCAAGCGGGCGACCGAGGGTGGGGCCGACCGCTGGGAGGTGGCCGACGAACTGCGCGAGCTGGTGTCGTTCCGCGAGCTGAACCTGATCGGGGACTGGCCGATGAAGGGCCGGTTCGACGTGATCTTCTGCCGCAATGTGGTGATCTATTTTGACGAACCGACCCAGGAGCGAATCTGGAGCCGGTTTGCCCCCATGCTGAACCCCGGCGGAACCCTCTGTATCGGCCATTCCGAGCGAGTCAGCGGGGCTGCGAGCACCCTGTTTGAGACCACCGGCCTGACCACCTACAAGCTGAGGCGCTCACGATGACCGTGGGTGTCCTGATCGTCGATGACTCCGCCACCATGCGCAGCCTGATCGCAGCGGTCCTCAAGCAGGATCCCGAGATCGAGATCCTCGGGTTTGCCAATGATCCCCTGGAAGCCCGCGAGCAGATCAAGAAGCTCAATCCTGACGTCGTGACCCTGGACGTGGAGATGCCTCATATGAGCGGCATTGAGTTCCTCGAAAAGATCATGCGCCTGCGGCCGACCCCGGTGGTGATGATCTCGACCCTGACCCAGAAGGGGGCCGACATTACCATTGAGGCCCTGGAGATCGGGGCCGTGGACTGTATCGGCAAGCCGGTGCCCGGCAATGGTGTCAGCCCGCAGGAGGCCTTTGCCGGCCTGGCGGAGAAGGTGAAGTCGGCTGCCCGGGCACGGGTCCGGCCCTATGGTGGGCGCGCGCCGCCGGTGGCGCGTGAACAAAACTATAGCCCTACCAGCGACCTGATCCTGGCCATGGGCTCCTCCACCGGCGGTGTCGAGGCCCTGATGACCATCCTGGCCAACTTCCCCGATACCTGCCCGCCGACGGTGATCACCCAGCACATGCCGGCGACATTTACCAAGAGCTTTGCCGCGCGGCTGGACAAGATCTCTGGTGCCACCGTGGCCGAGGCCCATGATGGGGCGCGGCTATTGCCGGGCCATGTCTATGTCGCGCCCGGCGGGGCCGCTCACCTGGAGGTGGTCTCCCCGACCCACCCGTGTGTCGTCTGCGGGTCGGCGAGACGGTCAACGGACACCGGCCCTCGGTCGATGTGTTGTTTGAGTCGGTCGCCAAACTCAACCGCCCCTCGGTAGGGGTGATCCTGACCGGCATGGGGCGCGATGGGGCCCAAGGCTTGGCGACCCTGCGTCGCGGTGGCGCACGCACCCTGGGACAGGATGAGTCCAGCTGTGTCGTCTATGGCATGCCAAAGGCAGCCTTCGAAATCGGAGCCGTGGAGAAACAGGTGAGCCTGTCACGCATGGGTCCAGCGATTCTCAGTGCTTGCTCGGCGAGCGCCGAGCTCCAAAGGAAGGCCTAATGCCTGCCGCGTCGGCCTTGAAAACCCTG
>JANPAO010000105.1:0-1807 GCA_031429955.1 Phenylobacterium sp.
CAGCGAAGCTGACGGTTGAGGGGTCGCGCTGCCCTCAATGAAGGGCTTTCTGGCGCCAGAACCGGATAGGCCTTCCGACCCCTCATCCGACCCTGCTCCGCAGGGCCACCTTCTCCCGCAGGGGGAGAAGGGAACTGGGGGCATTTTCATCATTGTTTACAATGTGATGTCGTCACTATGCTGGTTGGACCTCGGCGACTCAATTGTGTGCATGCCTTAGCGCAGGGGGAGAAGGGAAGGAGGGTCTCTTTCTCACGTATTTACAACATCGTGCCTTCAATTTCCGACTTCGAACTCCGCGAGGTACTTGTGGGAATCTCGGAGCCCATCGGGGGGGAGGGCTTAGGCGTTTGCGCGCGGGTTTGATCCGATCAATGTCCGGATTTCAGGGAGCGTTGTCGCGCGTGCCAAGCCCTGTCATGGTGCACGTCCGGAGCGGAAACGGTCACCGTCGCAGGCATATTGCGCCCGCGATCACCGACAAAACGCCGCCCTGGGCCTAAAAAAATGATTGCACCGCGTGAACGCCGCTGCCGGCCACCGGGCGACGGGAGGAATTTGAATGCAGAAATTTCAGACGCGCGAAGACTTTGTTGCGGCCCTGGACGAGTCGGCGATCACCGGCATGACCGTGGCCTTCTGGGCCGATCAGGCCCCTGACCGTGTCGCGGTGGTGGACCCCTCGGGTCGTCGCAAGACCTTTGCCGAGGTCAATGCCAATGCCAACCGACTGGTGCGCGTGCTGCGCAAGGCGGGTTTGAAGGCCGGCGACAGCCTGGCCCTGCTCTGCTCCAACCGGGCGGAATTCGTCGAGACCCTGGTGGCGACCCTGCGCAGCGGCATCCGCATCACGCCGGTCAACTGGCATCTCACGGTCGACGAGATCGCCTATATCATCGCCGATTGCGAGGCCAAGGCCCTGGTGGCCGAGGCCCGCGTCGCCGCCGCCGCGCCGGCCGCCGCCGAATGCCCCGGCCTGGCCATCAAGCTGTCGGTGGGCGGCGACATCGAGGGCTTTGCCAACTATGACGTCAGCCTGGCCGCGGAGGAGGGTTCCGACATCTCCGACCCGGTGCGTGGCAGCCAGATGATGTACACTTCGGGCACCACCGGGCGTCCCAAGGGCGTCTACCGGGCCCAGGCTGCGGTCATCCCCCCCAGCATGTTGTCCCTGCGGGGCTATGATCCGGAAACCTCAGTCCAGCTCTGCGCCGGCCCGGCCTATCACGCCGCCCCCCTGGCCTTTGACGTCAATGCCGCGATCAATGCCGGGGTGCCCCTGCACTTCATCGACAAGTGGGATTCCGAACAGGTTCTACGGACCATTGCCCAAGAGAAGGTCACCCACCTGCACCTGGTGCCGATCATGTTCCAGCGCCTGCTGGCCCTGCCGGCGGAGGTCAAGGCGCAGCATTCGGTGGATCATGTGCAGTATGTCGTCCACGGCGCGGCCCCTTGCCCGCCGGAGGTCAAGCACGCCATGATCGAGTGGTTTGGACCGGTGCTCAGCGAGTACTATGCAGGTTCCGAGGGCGGGGCCGGCTTTACCATCACCTCCGAGGAGTGGCTCCAGAAGCCCGGCAGCGTCGGCAAGCGACCGCAGTTGCTGCAGGTCAAGATTCTGGATGAGGAAGGCAACGAACTGCCGCCCGGCACGCCCGGCGGCATCTATCACCAGCTCCCCCCCGGCGGCGGCTTCACCTATTACAAGGACGAGGCCAAGACCAACGCCAACCGGCGCGGCGACTTCTTCACCATGGGCGACGTCGGCTATTTCGACGAGGACGACTATCTGTTCCTCACCGGC
>JANPAO010000106.1:0-5003 GCA_031429955.1 Phenylobacterium sp.
TCGTGGCTGGGCATCACCCCGCCGGTGAAGAAGTGCTGGCCGATCCAGTCGGCCTCGTCATCGACGTCGAACCGATAGGGGGTGCTGCGATGGGTGAAGACGTGGATGAACAGGGCCCCGTCGGCCCGCAGCCAGGTCCGGGCCTTGGTCAGCAGGGCCCGCCAATTGGCCATGTGCTCGAACATTTCCACCGAGACGATGCGGTCGAAGGCCCCGGGATCGGCCTGGAAGTCGTTCATGTCGGCGGTGATGACGCTCAGATTGGTCAGGCCCTGAGCCTGGGCCCTGGCGCGGATGAAGTCGCCCTGGCTCTTGGAGTTGGAGACACTGGTGATGCGGGCACCGGGCAGGTTGCGCGCCATCCACAACGACAGCGAGCCCCAGCCGCAGCCCAGTTCGAGGATCTGCTGGCCATCCTGGAGTTGCGCGTGGACGGCCGTCTCGGCCAGGGCCTGCTCCTCGGCCTCGGCCAGGGTCGTGACCCCCTCATAGAGGCAGGAGGAGTATTTGAGCTGCGGCCCCAGCACCGCTTCAAAGAAGGCCGCCGGCAGCTCATAGTGCTGGCTATTGGCCGCCCCGGCGTGTTCGGCGATGGGCCGGTCGGCCATGTCCTGCGCGAAGGCCCGACCCGCGTCAGCGGGGACCCCCGAGAGCCGCCGCCGAGCGTTGGCAACCAGCACCTGGACGGCGGCGCGCCGCACCAGATCGGGCAGGGGTGCGCCCTCAAAGGCATTGATGGTGGTGGCGACCAGGCTCACGGGTGGACCCCTTGCATTGTTGGGAGGGACGATCCTCGCATTCGATACGAGGGCGATGGCCTACCGGATGCGCGGCCCTTGCATCCGAAGCCGGCCGTCGGACGTAGCAATGGGAGGGAAATGGTCGGTTGGGCTGTTTCACCCTACCCACCTTCACCAACAGGACATGCCGTGACGCCAAGCCCCTCTAACACGCCGCTTCGTATTGCCGTTGTGGGCGGCGGGATTGCCGGTCTCTCGGCGGCTTGGATGTTGGGGGCGCGTCACGAGGTGACCTTGTTTGAGGCCGACCCGCGACTGGGGGGGCACGCCAACACCGTGGAGGTGGCCGGGGCTGACGGGCGGGTCCCGGTGGACACGGGTTTCATCGTCTACAATGAGGCCAACTACCCCAACTTCACCGCCCTGCTGCGGCACTTGGATGTCCCCAGTCAGCCGGCGGACATGGCGCTCAGCGTCTCCCTGGATGACGGCGCCTTTGAGTATTCCAGCGGCGCGATCTTCGCCCAGAAGCGCAACCTGTTCCGCCCCCGGTTCTGGGCCATGCTCGGCGACGTCACCCGCTTCTACCGCGACGCCCCCAAGGACCTGGCCGCCCTGGACGCACCCCTGACATCCCTCGACGACTACCTGGCCCAGCAGGGCTATGGCCGGGCCTTTCGGGATGATCACCTGATCCCCCAGGCTGCGGCCATCTGGTCCACCCCCCTGGCCTCCATCGGTGCCTATCCGGCGGCCGCCCTGATCCGGTTTTTTCAAAACCACGGGATGATGCAGATCTTCGGTCGGGGGGCCTGGCGCACGGTCACCGGCGGCAGCCGCGCCTATCTGTCGAAACTCCTCGCCGGCCTGCGCGCCGAGGTTCGCTCTGGCGTGCGGGTGGTGTCCATTCGCCGCGACGGCCAAGGGGTGGAGCTTCGGGACTCCTCTGGCCATGCCGAACGCTTCGACCAGGTGGTGATCGCCACCCACGGGGACCAGGCCCTGAAACTGCTGGAGGACCCCAGCCCCGAGGAACAGCGTCTGCTGGGTGCCTTCCACTACAGCCGCAATCTGGCGGTCCTGCACACCGACACCGCCCTGATGCCGCGCCGCCGCAGCGCCTGGACCAGTTGGAACCACATCGGCCGTCGTGCGGCCCCCGGTGAGGGATGTGTCACCTACTGGATGACCAGGCTTCAGAGCCTGAAGACCGCGACGGATCTCTTTGTCACCCTCAACCCCACCAAGGCCATCGCCCCGGAGGCGATCCTGCACACCGACGTCTATGATCACCCGCTGTTCGACGCCGGTGCCATCGCCGCGCAAGGCCAGATCTGGTCGCTGCAAGGGGTCCAGCGGACCTGGTTCTGCGGCTCCTATTTCGGCCACGGCTTCCACGAAGATGCCCTGCAATCGGGCCTGGCGGTGGCCGAGGACCTCGGCGGCGTGCGTCGCCCCTGGCTGGTGGAGGACGAGTCCGGCCGCATACATCGCGCCATCCCAGACCGCGCCGAGGCGGCGGCCTGACGGTGTTTGTCTCCGGCCTCTATGGCGGGCTGGTCCACCATGCCAGGTTCCGTCCCCGCCGCCACCGGCTGCGCTACGCCATCTTCATGCTGCTGCTGGACCTGGACGAACTGCCGGCCCTGGACCGGGGGCTCAAGCTGTTTGGCGTGGAACGATTCAGGCTCATCGGCTTTTCAGGGCGCGATCACCTAGGCCGATCGCCGGTCGGGTTGAAGACGCAGGTGGAGACCCATCTCCGCGCCGCCGGGATCACGACCGGTGGGCCCGTGCGCCTGCTCTGCATGCCCCGCATCCTCGGCGGCAGCTTCAATCCCCTGAGTGTCTATTTCTGCCACGACGTGGAGGGCGACCTCAGCGCCGTCCTCTATGAGGTCTCCAATACCTTTGGCGAACGGCACAGCTATCTGATCCCGGTCACGGGCGGTGGACCCATCGAGCAGGGCTGCGACAAGACCTTCTATGTCTCGCCCTTCATGGACATGGACCTGACCTATGCCTTCAAGATCGTGCCGCCCGGCGAAAGGGTGTCGGTCACCATCGAGGTCAGCGACACGACAGGGCCCCTGCTGGTGGCCAGCTTTGCCGGCGTGCGACAGGACCTCACGGACCGCGCCCTTTGGCGTGCCTGGCTAGGTCACCCTCTGATGACCCTTGGGGTGATCTGGGCCATTCACTGGGAAGCCCTGAAGATCTGGCTGAAGGGCGAGCACCTGCGCCCCCGCCCCAAACCGCCCACGCGCCCGGTGACGGTGGTCCCGGGTGCCCTGCCGGTCGTTCAACGGGGGTGAGCGGGTGCCCTTACCCGACGCGGTGTTCCTTGATGCAGGTGCGCTTGATCAGGACGTCGTTCTCAAACCAGTGCCAGGTGCGGCCCCGGTTGTTGCCGTCGTCGCTGAGCTGGATCATCTCATAGAGATAGGCCCCGGGCAGGTCCTTACGGGTCCAGGTCAGAACCACGGTCTTGGTGTCGATTTCCCAGGCCCGGCCCTCGATCCGGTCGGTGTCCCACCAGATGTTCTTGTCGCGATAGGTGGCGGGGAAATGGATCTCCTCGGTTCGCCCGTCGTCCCAGATATAGGTGTTGATCTGGTGGTAGGCGTGGGGCCCGTCGGCAGGGAACCGGCATTCCAGCCGCGAGCGGTGGCGGTCAATTTCCTTGTTGTCGGGATCGACGTGGATATAGACGCCTTCCCACACGCCTTCGTGGCGGGCGAGCAGGGGCATTTCCTGACGAATGGCACTCATGACGACGTGGCTCTCCATGGGTCTGCGTCAGCCGGACACGACGCAATTGAAATGATATAGAGATATATCATTTACGCCTTGAACCTGTGGAGTCCAGTTGAATGGATTCGAATTCTCAAACCCCGGGCCTGACCCTGACCTCCGAGGGGAATTTCGCCTGGCTGACCCTGGACCGGCCTGAAAAGCGCAATGCCCTCAGCCAAGCCATGTGGCAGGGCCTGCCGGGTCTGATCGCCCGGTTCGAGGGCGGCTCGGCCAAGGTGCTGATTGTGCGCGGGGCGGGCGGGCATTTCGCCGCGGGTGCCGATATCTCCGAGTTTGAGAGCGTCTATGCCACCCGAGCCAGCACGCAAGCCTACTTCTCGGCGGTGGCTGCGGGCATGTCGGCCCTGGCGACCTGCGCCAAGCCGACCCTGGCCCAGATCGAGGGGGCCTGTGTCGGTGGGGGCCTCGGCCTGGCGCTTTGCTGTGACCTGCGGCTGGCAGCGGAAGGCGCGCGCCTGGGGATCACGCCCGGCAAGCTTGGCCTGATGTACAGCCTGGACGATACCCGTCGTCTGGTGGCGGCCGTGGGGCCGCAGTTGGCCAAGGACATCCTCTATACCGGGCGCATCCTGGAGGCGTCAGAGGCCCTGGATCGGGGCTTGATCCTCTCGCTCCATGCCCCCACGGAACTTGAGGCCGCCGTGCTGGCCAAGGCCGGTGCCATCGCCCAGGCCAGTCAGTGGTCGGCGCGGAAGTCCAAATCCATCATCGGCAAGATCCTCGACGGCCAGTCAGGCGACGATGCCACCACGGCCGGCTGGATGCTGGACGCCGTGGCGCTCGAGGACTTCGCAGAGGGTCGGGCCGCCTTCCTGGAAAAGCGCGCGCCCAACTTCCCCTTCCGCTAATCGGTGAACCCGGGCGGGGCTCCGATGGGCCTTGCCAGGGTCAGGGCGGCGCTGAGGGCCGCGCTCTCCGACAGCGCCAGGGCCTGGGCCGAAAGCGGACGGCCATCCTTTGTCTGACCGATGGGAAAGGCACAGGCCGGCAGGCCCGCGAAATTGGCCAGGGCGGTGATGTCGGCCTGGTTGGCGGGCACCGGCGCGAAGGGAAAGCTGGCCTGGGGCGCGGTGGGGGCAATGACCACGTCGAACCGGGATACCGCTTCCCGGACCTTCGCGCCCGCCGCTTCCAGATCCCGATAGGCCCGGGCCAGGCGGATCGCCGGCTGGCGGGCACCATAGTCCAGCAGGGCTCGGAACCCCTCAGAGAAACCCTCCGGGGCCTCCCCAAGCCGGGCCTCATGTATGACCGATCCCTCGGCCTCCGAGATCAGCAGCCCACGACGCCGCAAGGCCCCCAGATCCAGGTCTTCCAGCCGAAGCGGGGAAATGTGACAATCCTCCAATTGTACCATCTCAATCCACCGATCAAACTGTGACAATACCTCCGGGTCCATCTCCAGGCTCGAGGTGTCCAACACTCCGATCCTGAGTCCCACGGTCG
>JANPAO010000107.1:0-3129 GCA_031429955.1 Phenylobacterium sp.
TCCACGAAACCGGGAAAGCTGGTGGCGATCATGCCGGGTTCGTCGACGGTGACCGCGCCCTCGGCAGCCAGGCCCATCACCAGGTGAGCCATGGCGATCCGGTGATCGCCCTTGGTGATCACCTGGGCCCCGCCGGCCGCGGCGTGATTGCCCCGCGCCGCGCCCACGACCGTCAGGCCCTCCGGCTCCTCGGCCACCCCGATGCCGCAGGCGGCCAGGCCCTGGGCCATCAAGGCGATGCGATCGCTCTCCTTGACCCGCATCTCGCCGATACCGGTCATGTGGGTCGAACCCTCCGCGAAGGCCGCAGCCACGGCCAGGATCGGGTATTCGTCGATCATTGAGGGTGCCCGTTCGGGTGGCACCTCCACACCGCGCAGAGCCGAATAGCGGGCCGTCACATCCCCCACCGGCTCGCCACCGGCATCCCGCAGGTTTGAGATCACCAGATCGGCCCCCATCTCCTGTAGGGTGACGAACAGGCCGGTGCGCAGGTCATTGAGCAGCACCCCTTCCACCGTCACCTCCGACCCGGGGGCAATCAGGGCCGCCACCAGGGGGAAGGCCGCCGAAGACGGATCCCCCGGCACCAGGATATGAGTCCCGGTCAGGCTCTGGCCGCCGGCCAGATGGATGTGGCGCTCACCGCCCCGGTCCTCCACTTCCACCACCGCGCCAAAGGCCCGCAGCATGCGTTCGGTATGATCGCGCGTCGGCTCAGGCTCGATGACGCTAGCCCCGCCTACGGCATTCAGGCCAGCCAGCAGCACCGCCGACTTCACCTGAGCCGAGGGCTCGGGTAGTCGATAGTCGATTCGCGTCTGGCTCCCGCCCTGGAGGGTCAGGGGCAGGCGTCCGCCGGTCCGACAGGCAAAGACTGCCCCCATTTCCCGCAGCGGCTTCATCACCCGATTCATCGGCCGGCCCCGCAGGGAGGCATCCCCGGTGAAGGTGGCGCTGAGCGGGAACCCCGCCGCCGCCCCCATGATCAGCCGCACCCCGGTGCCGGCATTGCCGCAGTCGATCACGTCCTCAGGTTCGGAAAAGCAGCCCTGGCCCTCCACGCGCCAGGTGCCCGGCCCCAGATGGGTCACGGTTGCGCCGAACGCCCGCATGGCCCGGGCCGTGGCCATCACGTCATCGCCCTCAAGAAGGCCCTCAACCTGCGTCGTCCCATGCGCCAGGGCCCCGAAGATCAGGGCCCGGTGGGAGATCGACTTGTCGCCCGGGGCGCGCACGCGGCCCCGCAGCGGGCCGCCGCGCTGTGCGGTCAGTCCTGCCGACGTCATGGGATTGCCAAGCCTCCTTAAGGCTCTGCTGTTGTCACGAGGGGGTTTGCTTTTGACAGCGGCGCCAGCCCGTGGCAAGGGACCCGGCTTCATTCGAACCCTTAGAGGCTTGCCCTTGGCCAATCCCGAACTGGGCGCAAAGCAGATCTGTCCGAACTGCCAAGCGAAGTTCTACGACCTCACCCGTCGCCCCGCCCACTGCCCGAAATGCGCGCACGAATTTGACCCCGACGAGGCTGTCCGCAGCCGTCGGACGCGGAGCCGCGTCGCCCCCACCGACCACGAGGTCGAGGAGGACGGCGAAGCCCAGGTTCGTGGCAAGTCGGAGGCCGATGATGAGGACGAGGAGGACGAAGTCGTCACCCCCGAACTCGACGAGGTGGTGGACGCCCCGATCATCCCCGGCGACGACGATGACGACGATGTCGAACCCGGCGCTGCGCCGGAGGACGAACTCGCCGGCTTCTCCGAAGACGAGGAAGACCTTGAGGAGGACACCGACGACGTGCCCTTCCTGGAGGACGAGGAAGACGACTTCGACGATACCGAAATCGAGGGTCTGCCCGGCGAGGGCGACGTCGAGGACCGCTGATCTGGCCTGTGACAATCCCGCCTGCAAATTTCCTCCGCAGGCGGGCTTGATCGGAGACAACTGTCAGACTAGGTTCCGCGCCTCTTCGGGAACGGCCTTCGCGCCCACCCCGAAGATACCCGAGACCTCGGGGCTTTAGCTCAGCTGGTAGAGCGCTTGCATGGCATGCAAGAGGTCAGCGGTTCGACTCCGCTAAGCTCCACCATGGCGGCCGCTTCCTCACCGGAAGCGGCCGTTTCCATTTGGGGCAGCCCGGTCAGCGCCAGGGACCAACCTTGCCGCCTATCCCCTATGCATGAGCGGAGACTTCGACCGGCTACGGACATTGACCTTTGGTCCGGCTATGCTGCGACTCAGAATGTCTGGGAGGGTTCCCATTTGATCCGCTGGACCTGGATAGTTGGGTTGGGCCTGCCGGCTATGGTGTTGGCGGCGGTCAGTTCCGCGAAGGCGGTGCCGCTGGAGAGGCCTGTGTCAGGGCCTAAGCTGCTTTGCTTCAAATACAGCACCTTCTCGCTCCTTGAGGGTGAGCGCGTAACAGACTTCTCAGGCGGTCTGGAAGCTATGTCGCTCACAATAGAAGGGCCTTCCGGGGTCTACAGGGTCGATGAAAGCGAGATCTTTGGCCCCGCAAAGGGCGTACTCCGGCGCATGTCGGCCAACGAAACGACCAGCGTCTATCGCGTTATTGGGAAGCGCCAACGATACGCAGTCTACGGCCCGACGAGCTTTTCGGACAGCAAAGATCAGCTTGTGATCTGGCTCTCTGGCCCTGCCCTAACGGGAAAGATCAAAGACGCTGCCATTTACCGGAGATTCAATGTGCGCGACACCGACACGGTGAAATGCGAGCAAAAATTCACATACGGCTGGGGCTTCTGAAGTCGGTCGAAATCCAAGCCGCGATCGAGACTGTCGCACCACGCCGTGGAACACGAGGTCGAAAGCGGCCGCTTCCACTTTCCGGCTCACCCCCGCAGCAGGGCCATTGAGTCCAAGTCCAGAGCCTGGGCGCAGTGGCGTCGCGCCATGGTCAGGAACATCTGGTCGCCGCGCTCGGTCTGTTTGGTGCTGACCGAGGCGAAGATGGCGGTGAACACGCCATGCAGCAAATAGTGGCGATAGCCGATCCAGGCCTCGTCCCAACTGTAGCTCACCCCATAGCGCCCCAGGGCCTGGAGCCAGTGGGTCACCAGGGACCGCTCCTGCTCGCGTCTCAGGTCGGTGGGCAGGCCCGCGCCGATGAAG
>JANPAO010000108.1:0-1682 GCA_031429955.1 Phenylobacterium sp.
CCGGCATCTCCAGGGTCAGCATCAAGGGGGCGGCGCAAGCGGCTGTTGACGCTCGGAAACTGGGCATCCCGGCCATCGCCATCTTCCCCCACATCGATGGGGCCAAGAAGGACGCCAGGGGCTCCATGGCCCATGACCCCAACGGCTTGGTGGCCACGGCGGTGAAGGCCATGAAGGACGCCGCGCCCGAGGTTGGCATCCTCTGCGATGTTGCCCTGGACCCCTTCACCGACCACGGACACGACGGCCTGATCGAGAACGGCCAGATCCTCAACGACCCCACCATCGAGACCCTGGTGCGCCAGGGGATCATGCAGGCAGAGGCCGGTGCCGACATCCTGGCCCCGTCAGATATGATGGATGGCCGATGTGGGGCCTTAAGATTGGCTCTGGAAAGCATTGGGCTTCAAAACGTTATGATCATGTCCTATGCGGCCAAATACGCCTCGGCCTTCTACGGGCCCTACCGGGAGGCGATTGGTTCGGGCAAGCTGGGGACCGGTTCGGTCGACAATCCGGGCGACAAGAAGACCTATCAAATGGACTTCGCCAATTCCGACGAAGCTCTCCGTGAAGTGGCCCTGGACATCGCCGAGGGGGCCGACATGGTCATGGTCAAGCCGGGCATGCCCTATCTGGATATCGTCCAGCGGGTTGCCGAGACCTTTTCCATGCCCACCTTCGCATTCCAGGTCTCCGGCGAGTACGCCATGATCAAGGCCGCCACCCAGAATGGCTGGTTGGACGAGGAGCGGGCCATCCTGGAGAGCCTGGGGGCCTTCAAGCGGGCCGGTGCCGCCGGCGTCTTGAGCTACTTTGCCCCGGTGGCGGCGCGTCTGATGGGGGCATGACGCGGATCTCGATTGTGGCGGGCCTGATCCATGACGATCAGGGGCGCCTACTGACGGTTCGCAAGCGTGGCACCGAGGCCTTCATGCTCCCCGGTGGCAAGCCTGACCCTAGCGAAGATGACGTGACCGCGCTCGCCCGCGAACTATCAGAGGAACTTGGCTGCCGACTGACGGACGCCAAGGCCTTGGGAGTCTTCGTGGCCCCTGCCGCCGACGAACTCGACACCCCGGTAGAGGGGGCCATCTACCACGCCACAATAACGGGCCCGATCTCAGCCCAGGCCGAGATTGCCGAGTTGTTCTGGATAAACCCCGCCGCCCCGCCGACCGTGCATCTCGGACCCTTGTTGGCGCTTCACGTCCTGCCGGGCATCGTGGCCGAGCGGTGTGACCCTCAGGCCTCGGAGACGAAGTAGCGGCTCTCGCCCCCGTGACCGGGCATGGTGACCACACCCTCCTGCCGCAAGCCGAGCTTCTCCAGGACCCGGATCGAACCCTGATTCCCAAGCGTCGTGATCGCCACGATTGTCCCCAGACCCAGGACCTGTCGCCCATAGTTCAGCACGGCCGCGCCGGCTTCCGTGGCGTAACCCTGCCCCGAGTGCTGGGACAGAAATGCATAGCCGATGTCCACGTGTTCCAGCGCATCACGCTTGATCAGGCCGCAGATCCCCACCGGTAGTCCGTCCGCCTTGCGCCCTACCCACCAGAGGCCAAAGCCGTGCTTGGCATAGCTGGCCGCAGGTCCGTCAGCGACATAACGTCGGGCATCTTCGAGATTTCGAACATTGCGGTCCCCGATATTCTCCAGGAACCCCGGCTCGTTGAGCA
>JANPAO010000109.1:0-1869 GCA_031429955.1 Phenylobacterium sp.
GGACGGCCTTGCCCTCCATCACCGGCTTGCTGGCCAGCGGCCCGATATTGCCCAGGCCCAGGACCGCCGTGCCGTTGGAGATCACCGCCACCAGGTTGGCGCGGGCTGTGAACTGGTCAGCCGCCGCCGGATCCGCCACGATCGCCTCGCAGGCTGCGGCAACACCGGGGGAGTAAGCGAGCGCCAAGTCGCGCTGGGTGTCCATGCGCTTGGTGGGCTCCACCGACAGCTTCCCGGGTCGGGGAAGGCGATGATAGTCAAGCGCGGCCTTGCGGAAGTCGTCATCCATGGGCGTCAGGTCTCCTGAGGGGACCTCTGCGACGATGCGGCGTCATCTTCAAGGCCTAGGGCCGAAGGCCGCGTCATGATGTTCGGGAAGAAGTGGTGCCTGGGGGCGGATTCGAACCACCGACACGTGGATTTTCAATCCACTGCTCTACCAACTGAGCTACCCAGGCATCTGTCCGCCTTCGCGGGAGCCGCGTCTATAAAAGAGGGTCGGGGCGGTGTCCAGCGAGGAGCATCAATTCCCGTCATCCTCGTCGTGGAGGCTGTCGGCCTCGTCATCCTCCACCGGAATCGCATAGCTCCCCACCAGCCAGCGCTGCAGGTCGACGTCGGAACAGCGGCGCGAACAGAAGGGTCGATATTCAATCGAACCGGGCCTCTTGCAGATGGGACAGGCAGCGGCGATCACAGGGTCTTCACGTCCAGGCCGTCGCGCGGCCAGCCAGGATTGGCCTCCAGGGCGAACCGCCCGCCGATCCTGGATGCAAGGACTTCGGCATAGGGTTTGGCCGCCAATGCCACTGAAGGCGAACAGGTCGCCACCAGGCGACCCCCAGGATCACTGGCCGCCGCAGCCTCCAGCCGGCGGATCAGACGCAGGGCCAGGGTCAGGTCGGACATCCGCCCTGCCCCATCGCCAAGCAGTTCGCCAATGGCCCGGCCCCGACGCGGGACCGTCATCTCCATGGTGCCAAAGCGGCCCACCGGTCCGATGGCGACGCCGGGATTGTCGGGGGCAAAGGCCGCGCGAGCGGCCGTCAACAGGGCATTGCCGTCATGGCCCCGTCCCACCAGGTCGATGACGACGATACCGCCCAATCCCTTGAGGCGCAGCAGTCGTGCGGCCTCGGCAAGAGCCGTCAGGTTGGCCTGGCGGGTGACCCGCTTGACGTCCTGACCCTTGCGCTCCCCGATATCGACATCGATGGCCACCAGGGCACGGGTCGGTTCGATGGCCAGCGTGCCACCACCCGGCAGAGGATGGATGGTCTCCAGTGCCTCAACCTCGGCCGCATCGGCCATCGCCCTCGCAGCGAGCCCCTCGATGACCGTGGCGTCGCGGGCAAAGCTGGCGAGTTGTTCAGCCATATCCGGGGCGGCTGTCAGCAAGCGCGGCTTACCTTCGGCCGGCCCGAGGGCACGGACCGTGGCAAGCTTTCCGTCACGGGGTTCGCTGCGGACCTCCACCTCAATGGCCTGGCCTTCGACGGGCCGGGCGTCGGGCCGAAAGGCCATCAGGGCCTCGACCCCGCCGAGATCAATGAAGGCCGAGGCAAAGGCCGGCTCCACCTTGCGGACCCGCCCCACCAATCGCGCGCCTAGCCGAGTGAGTTCCCGATCATCGTCGCGGATGATCAGCAGCCGCTCGGGCGCACCATCAAGGGTGACCACGCCTCGGCTCTCGCCGATCCCTCGGTCCAAATACAGCTTGCGAACGCTCATGGTCTGGAAAAGCCCAGGCCGGTCAATAGGTTCACGGTCTCATAGAGGGGCAGACCCACCACCGCAGAGTACGAACCCTGCAAGGCCATGACAAAGGCACCGGCTCGTCCCTGGATGGCATAGCCACCGGCCTTACCC
>JANPAO010000110.1:0-6035 GCA_031429955.1 Phenylobacterium sp.
GGTGGCAAACACCTCGCCGCGCTTCTCGGTGACCTGCACGACAGCGGCCGGCACGCGCACCTTCACCCCGTTCTGAAAGAGCGTCGTGGTGTTGTTGAGCTTGTTGTAGGCCCCCTCCGCGCCAACCTCCCAGTTCCAGACCGCAGATTGCGCGAACTTCACATGGGTCCGCGCCACACTCTCCGTGGTCCTGCGATCACCCTCAAACTTGCGGGTCAGGGCGGTGCCTTCAAAGCGCGACTTGGTGTCGTTGTTGTTCCACTGCTGGAAGGCCACGGCCTCCAGGGCCAGGCGTGGAGACAGGCTGCGGGTGTAGCGACCGCCCAGCTCGGCCTGCAGCCGGTCTTGGGTGTCGTACTGATACTCCTTGCCGAGCGGGGTACGCAGCCGGTCGGTGATCTCCACCGAATAGGGATTGAGCATATAGGCCGCGTTCAGGCGCAGCTTGCCGCCGGCCAGGGGGGTTTCGATGGCTCCGGTGTTCCAGATCCGCAAGCCGGCCCCATCGCCGTCCACCACCGAGGCGATCAGGGTCGAGCCATTGGGGGCGTAACGGGTTCGGCGTCCGTCGCCGTTCTGGTCGTCGGGGCCAAAGCCCAAGACCACAGAAACCTCCGCCGCCTTGCCCCCCGGCCACCGCCATTGCCCCTCGCCGCGAATGCTGTTGAGCACTCGGCCGTCATAGAGAATGAAGCTGCCAAGGGTGGAGGCACCCCGGAAGCCGGCATTGGACTTGCGCACCACATTGGCCATGATCGTCCGGCCTTGCATGTCGATGCCAGGAGCCGCGCCACGGATCAGGTCGACATGGGCCACGGACGAGGCCGGGATGCGCCGCAATATCTCATCAAGGGAATCATTCTTGGCGACGGCAGGTTCGCCATCGATCAGCACATTGCCCCCCGCGCCGGCTAGCCCGCGCACCGTTGATCCCCGGTCAAAGGAAAAGCCCGGTATCCGGATCACCATGTCGTAGGCGGTCGAGGGGGAAGCTGCGGCAAAGAAGGCGACGGGATAGGCGATGATGCCAGACTCAACCGGCTTCTGGGCCTCGGGAGCCGCCGTTGCGGCCATCGCTGGGGCCGCGCCGGCGAGCGCTATCGCAGCCGCAGCGATCATCAAAAATTTCATGGCGGCCCGTCCCCTCAGAACCCGACGGTTCTGTCCTATTTCTCGCCCCGCCGCCACTCAGAGGTGCTGTTGGGCGACGATTCACTTCAGTTTCTCGCCAGGGCGAGCTCGAACCTAGACCCGCCCGGTCACCGGAATCAGCGCGCCCGTCACGGCGCTGGCCTGCACCGAGGCCAGGAACAGGATGACCGCCGCCAGTTCCTCGGGCGCAACCCAGGTCGAGACATCGGCCTTGGGCATGTCAGCACGATTGGCCGGGGTGTCGATGATGGACGGCAGCACTGCATTGACCGTCACCTGCCCCTTGAGTTCCTCCGCCAAGCTTTCGGTCAGCCGGTGAACGCCGGCCTTGGAAGCCCCATAGGCCCCCATGCCGGCCGCAGCCCTGAGGGCCCCGTTGGCCCCGATATTGATGATCCGACCTGCCTCGCTGGCCTTCAGATGCGGGATGGCACTCCGGCAGGCATTGGCGGCCGTCTTGACGTTCAGGGCATAGAGCCGGTCCCAGGTGCCGGGGTCGCCCGCCTCAAGCGTCTCCCAGGCAAACCCACCGGCGACATTGACCAGGACATCCAGCCCGCCGAACCGTGCAGCCACCGCGTCCATGGCGCTTGTGGCGGCTTGGGGATCGGTGAGATCGACACCGGGCAGATCCAAAGCCTCGGAACCACAGGCCTCCAACAATCCGGCCGGCGCACCCTTGCCAAAATCGATCAGGGCCACCCGCGCGCCACCCAAAGCTGCAGCCTTGGCTACGGCCGATCCCAGGATTCCATAGGCACCCGTGACAGCGACAATGCGCGGAGGACTCAAGGCGATCTCCAGGTCTGCGCAGCCACCCTATCCCAATCGTGCGACAGGGTGGCTGCGCCGTCAGGGGTTAGAGGCGTTCGACGATGGTCACATTTGCCATACCGCCGCCTTCACACATGGTCTGCAGGCCGTACTTGCCGCCCCGCGCCTCCAGGGCGTTCAGCAGGGTTGCCATCAGCTTGGTGCCCGAGGCACCCAGGGGGTGACCCAGGGCGATGGCACCGCCATTGACGTTGATCTTCTCCCGATCGACCCCAAGGGACTTCATGTAGGCCACCGGCACCGAGGCGAAGGCCTCGTTGACTTCGAACAGGTCGATGTCGTCCACCGTCATGCCGGCGCGCTTCAGGGCGCGTTCGGTGGCCGGGAGCGGGGCTTCCAGCATGATGACCGGGTCATGGCCCAGCAGGGTCATGTGGTGGATGCGCGCGAGCGGTTTCACGCCCAGTTCCTTCAGGCCCTTCTCCGACACGATCATCACGCCCGAGGCGCCGTCGCAAATCTGGCTGGAGGAGGCCGCCGTAATGCAACCGCCTTCGCGCAGCAGCTTGACACCCTTGATCCCCTCAAGGCTGGCCTCGAAACGGATCCCCTCATCGACGCTGTGGAGGGTCTTGTTGCCCTCGGCATCGGTGACTTCGATGGCGACGATCTCATTCTTGAAGGCGCCAGCCTGGGTGGCCGCAATGGCCCGCTGATGGGACTGGAAGCTGAACTCATCGAGCTGGTCGCGGGTCAGGCCATACTTCGCCGCCACCATCTCGGCACCGACGAACTGCGAGAACTGGATGTTGGGATACTGCGCCTGAACTCCGGGGCTCATATAGTTGCCAAAGCCGTTCTGGGCCGGCAAGGCCGCCGAAAGACCCATGGGCACGCGGCTCATGCTTTCGACGCCGGAGGCGATAACAATGTCCATGGTGCCGCTCATCACAGCCTGAGCCGCAAATTGCAGGGCTTGCTGCGAGGATCCGCATTGGCGATCGACACTGGTGCCGGGGACGCTCTCAGGCAGGCGCGACGCCAGAACGGCATTGCGCGCGACATTGATGGCCTGCTCGCCGACCTGGCCGACGCAGCCCATGATGACATCTTCAATCAGGGCCGGGTCCGCACCGGTCCGATCGACCAGATCGTTCAGCACGCTGGCCGCCAAGTCGACCGGATGCCAATCCTTAAGTTTGCCGCCCTTGCGGCCGCCGGCCGTGCGTGAGGCCGCGACGATATAGGCTTCGCCCATGGTTCCGCTCCCGTTGGAAATGCGCGTCTCGCGCGTCGAGAAGCACTTTAGGCAGGCGCCGTCGCGGAAGCCAACGCCCTGAGGCGCTATACCGGAAGCAGAACGCCGGGCCGGCTTGCGTCCAGCTTGAAGCTGGTGGGCAAGACCCGAGGATTGGGCTTGTGCAGTTTCAACGCCTTGGCCCCCCGGGCCACCGCCAATTTGCCCAGGGCCATGGGCGTGAATCCACTGTGGATGCGAGGGCGGCGGGCCCCCAGGCGGCGGCGCAGCACGCCGTTGGCATAGATCACATTGGCCCGCATCAGGGCCTGCGGCGTCATAAACTCGATGGAGAGCGACACATTCAACATCGGACCGTTCTCAATCCGGTGGGGCGCGTTCTGGGCCCAGGTCACCATCTTGCCAGGCGTCAGGTCATGTACCTCGGCACCGCGGTCCCAGTCGGGGTTGAAGGCGAACTGCTCGGCGGTTTCCCGCAGCACGATTTTCTCCAGCGCCTCATCGCCGACATAGGGATCGGCCACGGGATAGACCCAAACCCGCTTCTCACCGCGAAGCTGCCACAGAGACACCAGGGGCACATCCAGATGGTAAAATACCTGGGCGTTAGCCGAGGAAATCAGCATTCCCAGGTCGCGCTTGAAGGTCCTCAAGCCCGGGGCATGGGCCTGTTTTTCAGCAAAGATTTCATCCCCGAGCGCCGCATACTCCGGCAGGTGAAGATTGGTTTCCCGCAGGTTCAGCCAGATCCGGCCGGCCTGGGCGGCCTCCAAAAGCCGCGACCCGGAAAGCCCCCCGGCCCCACCGCGACGCCAGGTGGTCCAGGCCGCAGGGTCCTCTCCCATGGTAAAGACACCCAGCTTCTCCCTGGGATAGCGGTCCAGCAGTTCCTCCAAGCCGGCATCGCTGAACATCGGCCGCTGGTGCAGGCCATGCTCGAAGGTCAGGTTGGCCTTGGTCAGGGCCGCACCTTTTTCCGGAGTCCAGTCGGTGATGATGCTCATGCCGGTGCCCTCAGGCCGTAGAAGTGAATCTTGAAGGGTCCCCACCACAGGGTCTTGCCCAGGCCGCGCGCTGCGCGATCCAAGGTGAAGGCGAACCGAGGGCTGCGGACCACCCATTGCAAGGCCGCCATCAATCCGAAGAGGGCGGTTTGCGCCAGACCGACCAACATCCACTTGGCGACGCCCAGATGGTTGGGCGGGGTGGCGGCGGCACAGTGGCTGGTAGGTCCCTGACCGTAGGCAAAGGCCCGTGAGAGGGTGTAGTCCAGGGTCAACCGGCTGGGCACGGGGTCCTCCCAGACCCAGGCCTCGGGTGCCCAGGCAAAGCGAGCGCCTGCGGCCTGCATATGCCCAAACAGCAGGTCATCCTCACCGCCAATGTGGTTGCGAAGCGCGGAAAACGGCGACGTCGGATCGGGAAGGCTTGCGCGTTTCAGCAAGGAACAGCCGCAGCCGTAGTAGTGATCGATCAGACCCTCTTCTGGGCCATCCCCGATCCTGGAAAAGAACCATTCCAGATAGGCTCTGTGCTTCCCCACGCTGGTCGGTGCCCGGCCGCGCACGGGACCAAAGACCACGTCGGCCTGATGCCTGACTTGAGCTGCCAGCAGGGTCGCCAGCCAGCCGGGCGGGGCCTCCTCGTCGTCATCCAGGAACGCGATGAACGCGCCCTGTGCCTGGGCCATGGCCGCATTGCGCGCATTGGCAACGCCAGGCTCAGGCTCATGAACATAGACAACGGGAAAGGGAGCCTGCGCTGCCAGGGCCCCAGTAAGGGCTCTGGCAGAGGGCACCGCATCATTGTCAACCACCACCAGTTCCAGCGTCGAAGGATCAACGCCGGCCTGGGCAAAGGTGGAGCGCATGGCCGTGGCCAGCCCGTCCAGGCGGCGCTGGGTGGGAATGATCAAGCTGACGAGAGGCACCGACATGGCGTCAGGCGACTTCCATTTCGCCGGAGGTGCGCCGGGCGCGGGATCCGATAGCTGCCACCACACCGCGCGCACGTCCGGCCAGTGACAGCTCGGTGCTAGCGATGATGTCGAGGCGCCGGCGCAACTTGCCCACCGCACCAGAGCCCTGTGCGCCGGCCAGGTTCCAGGCCTGCTCAGACATCTGCGCCGCCCGCCCGCCAAGATTGGCCGCCGTGGCCACGCCTTCGCCTAGGGCGCGGATCGTCAGGGCATAGGGCCGCTTATAATGCTCATGACCGGGACCCAGATCATAGGTGGTCAGTCCCATGTCGGTCATGGCGGCGATGGCCCGCCCCAGAAATACCTGGCCCGGCGACCAGGCACCAAGTTCCGGGTCAGTTGAGGCAATCCAAGGATGATAGAACCCGCCCTGGCGAATTCCGAAATGGCCCGCGACGAGCCGGTCACCGGCATAGAGGTTGACCATCAGACCCTGAAACTCGCCCTCCTGACGCGCGAACAGGGCCTGTAGCAGATCACGAGTCCAGGCCGGATTTAGAAAGCCGTGGGCACCGGTCCGCGCCAGTTGCTCACGCTTCCAGCGCAGCAAGGTCGCAAAGGCGACAGGGTCGCGATCGGGGCCGACAATGGACAGGGTCCCGACCTCACGGTCCAGCTTGTGATCCAGTCGCCGATAGTTCTTGAAACGCTTGGGACTGCTGGCTCGCAAGGCCTCTAGGTAGGCCTCGCCAGAGGACTCCAGCTCGATAACGAAGCTGTCGCGCTCCGAGACTGCACAGCCTGAAAAGGCGCGATTGGGGTCAGTCAAGCCGGTGAAGCGGTAAACCGACAGGCCGGCAGCAGACATCGCCTCATCCGCCTCAAGCCCCTGTTCGGCCACCAGGCCGTGATAGTCCGACAGTGGGGCCCCAA
>JANPAO010000111.1:0-2093 GCA_031429955.1 Phenylobacterium sp.
GGCTTCTCCGGCCTGATCTCCACCGGCGTGATCAAGCCCGGGGACCGTATCAAGGCCCTGCCCTCGGGCCGCGAGAGCACGGTCGAGCGCATCGTGACCTTCGATGGCGACTTGGCCGAAGCCGTCGCGGGCCAGTCGGTCACCCTGACCCTCGCAGACGAAATCGACATCAGCCGCGGCGACATCATATCCCTGGCCGCCAGCCCGCCGGCCAGTGCCAATCAGTTCGAGGCCACCCTGGTCTGGATGGACGACGAGGCCATGCTGCCGGGCAGGCCCTACCTGTTGAAGATCGGCACCCGCACGGTGGGGGCCTCCATCACCGAGCCCAAGTACAAGGTCAACGTCAACACCATGGAGCAACTGGCCGCCAAGCGGCTGGAGCTCAATGAGATCGGGGTCTGCAACCTCTCCCTCGACACCGCCATCGCCTTTGACCCCTATGCCGAGAACCGCGACCTCGGCGGCTTCATCCTCATCGACCGGATGTCCAATCGCACGGTCGCCGCGGGCATGCTGCACTTTGCCCTGCGCCGCTCACAGAACGTCCACTGGCAGGCCCTGGACGTGGACAAGGCTGCCCGCGGAGCCCTCAAGGGCCAGCGTGGCCGGGTGGTCTGGCTCACCGGCTTGTCCGGCTCTGGCAAGTCCACCATCGCCAATCTGGTGGAGAAGAAGCTCCACGCCGACGGGCGCCACACCTATCTGCTGGACGGCGACAATGTCCGCCATGGCCTCAATAAGGACCTCGGCTTCACCGACGAGGATCGGGTGGAAAACATCCGCCGCGTCGCCGAAGTGGCCAAGCTGATGGTGGATGCCGGGCTCATCGTCCTGGTCTCCTTCATCTCGCCGTTCCGGGCCGAGCGGCGCCTGGCCCGTGAACTGCAAGTGGCCGGCGACTTCGTGGAAGTCTTTGTCGATACCCCCCTGGCGGTCGCCGAAGCCCGCGACGTCAAGGGCCTCTACAAGAAGGCCCGAGCCGGAGAGCTCAAGAACTTCACCGGCATCGACAGTCCCTATGAGGCCCCCGAAGCCCCGGAAATCCACATCGACACCACCACCACAACCCCCACCCAGGCTGCCGAGCAGATCACCGCCTGGCTGGACGGCGAGCTGGACTACTCGATCTAGCGGCTGGAAGCTGACACATGGCACCCATTGGGAGCGCCCTGCTGGGCCTACTTGGCGGCTTCCACCTCGGTCAGCGGACGTTCGGAACTTCTGATATGGGGGGATGGCGGACAACGGCGGTTGAGGTATCGTGGGCTCTATGCAGCGGACCGCACCCGTAGTGATCACCGGCTGGCGCGCTGTCCTGCTCGCTCCAATAGCCGTGCCGCTCGCGCTGCTTGCTAGCCTTTGGCCCGGAAAAAAGACTGTTGACCGTAGCGCAGATGAAGTCGCCGGCTTTCTCCGTGACTTCCTCGACAATAGTGGTGGTCAGTGGGATTGGGATGAGTTCGAGAGCGTCCCAATCACCGATCCCGAGCTCGAACACATCCGCCTGCGGGCCAAAACGCCCGGGGCCGACCTTCATCAAGTGTTGGATCAGGCGGAACGATTGGCCGAAACGAGGTCCGCTTAGTGTCGTAAGCAGTCTCGAAGTAGGCCGCCGCAAGCAGAGGTTTCCCTGGGCGCCGGAACCGGACCGTGCAGAGGTCTGTGTTGGGGCGCGGACGTTGACGCCAGCATTCTGTGGCGTGCAAATGAGATTGGCGATCATCCGCGCATGCACCGAGGGGAACTCAACTTGTCGATCGTAAAGCTGATTTGGCCCGGCGCAACGATGCTTGCGGGCGGTGGCTCCTTCTTCTGCTCGGCGGCGTTCATTTCAGACGACAGACTGAACCTCATGTTGATCCATCCGGCTGTCATGCTCGGGTTCTGGACTGTCCAATACGGCGGTGCCTTGGCCTTCGTGATCGGTCTGATCTGGATGTGGAACGAGACCCAAGCGACGCCGGCCCGTTCTGATGTCGAACCCCCCACCTAGGCCGCAACGACCGCTTCGGGTCGAACCCCGCTCCTTTGCGCTAGGCCGACAAGCAGACCTTCGCGAGGTCGCCCCCGACGGGACTCCAACGTCAGGT
>JANPAO010000112.1:0-11013 GCA_031429955.1 Phenylobacterium sp.
CACGCCGATAAACGTGAAGCTTTCCGCCCATCAGGGAGTGCTTGATCGGGCCATCGTTTGGCATGGCTGAGCCTCACTCGTGAGTGAACCTCAAACTGTGTAAGTGATGTGTAAGGCTCTTTCAATGGTGCCGAACTCGGCTAAGTCCTTGAAAAATTGGCGCGCCCGGAACGATTCGAACGTCCGACCCTCAGATTCGTAGTCTGATGCTCTATCCAGCTGAGCTACGGGCGCGCATCGCCCTGCGGCGAAGGGCGGGTATCTAGCGGTTCGTGGGCCGGGATTCAACCACGAACTCGTGGCAGCTCACAGCCAGTCCAGCATCCCCAGCTTGCACATCCACATCAGCCCCATCTGAACCGCCCGGCGGCGCTCCACCGGGAAGGCCAACAGGATGTCGCGCGCAGTGAGGGGGGCCGGTGTCAGCAGGGCCAGGACCTGGCCGCACTCCTGGGAGCTGCAACGCCAGCCGGCGGCGAAGCGGTCGAGGTCAGTGGCCTGGGCACGTGCGATCTCGGCCTCGGTAACGCCGGGCCGCACGGACAGGGTCAGTTCCAGGCCAAGGACCTGGTTTGGAAAGCCGGCAAAGTCGCGAAATGGATCACCCTTGATGGGATTGAGGCCCCCCTGGGTGGTGTCAGGCGGTGAGGCCAGGCGCAGGGCGGTGAGGTCCTCCACCAGGGCCGCGTATTGGCGGGCCACCACCGGCCAGTCGAGCATCTGCGCCACCCGCTGCCGCCCGGCCCGGCCCATGGTGGCCCGCAGATCCGGTGAGGCGATCAGGGCCATCAGCGCCTCGGCGGCCCGGCCCACATGGACCGCCGTATGCATGGCCAGGGAGCCGACATAGACCTGATAGGCCTCCAGCCCCAGGGCGTGGCGTTCGGCCGAGGCGATGCTGGGTCCCCCCGCCGGGCCGCCCAGGGTCGGGATCAGAAACCCCTGTTCCCCATCCACCACGGTATATCGATAGCCGTCCCAGTCGCTGACCACCACCGGCAGGCCTGCGGCCATGGCCTCCACAGGTGTGATGCCGAAGGTCTCCTGGATGTTGTCCACCAGGGAGAGGAAGATGTCGGAGGCCGCCCAGAATTCCCCCACCCGTCCCTGGTCGTTGCCATCCAGGAACCGGACATCGACGCCGGGGGCATAGGCCTCGGCGGCCTGCTGGTAGCGCTTGCGGTCGTCCTCACCATTGGGGAACCAGCCCAGCATGGCAAAGCAGACCCGCACGCCGCTGGCCTGGGCGGCCTCCTGCACGGCCCGGAACATCGGCTGGGGAGCCGCTTTCTCGAAGAAGGACAGCCGCCCCAGCCACAGGACCAGCACATCCTCGGCCGCCAGGCCCAGTTCCTGTCTGAGCCGCGCCCTTACCTCGGGCCGGTCGGCGCGGGCGGCGATGGCGGCAAGGTCCACGCCGAGGGGGATGAGCGGCAGGTGAGGCTTGGGATTGGCCGTGCCGCCGAACCGTGACCCCAGAAAGGCCGCCTGCTCGTCCAGCATGGCATGCAGGGCCGACTGCACCGAGGGCGAGGTACAGATCAGGGCGTCCCAGGGCTGGAGGGGTGCCGTGGCGGCTGCGGCCATATCCTGGCGCAGGGCCGGGGGTGCCAGGGTGTGGACCAGACCCATCAGACTATAGCCCCGATCACCCACCGCGCGCCGGCGCACCCAGGCGATGTCGGCCAGGGCTGCGGTACCCCGCAACAGGGCGCCAGACTGGGCTACCTGGCCCTGGTTCAACAGGCTGCCGGTGGTGAGCGCAGCCCCACCGGGGGTGTCCCCCAGCAGGCCGGCCCGCAGGTCGGCGTCGGTGATGCTGGCCTGGCTGAGGCAGGCGATCTGCTCAAACCCACCGTGGGCCGCCAAGGCCCGGAACAGCTCCAGATTGGCCACGTCCTTGCCGAAGGGATTGTTCACCAGGTTGAACTGGCCCGAGGGGTGATAGATCGCCAGTCGAGACGCCAAAACGACCCCCATCCCTCGGCGGGAGCCGCCGAACCTTGCGCTCGAATACGACCTCCCCGACCCCGCAGCAAGCCGGGGGTCGCCGGGAACGACACCTCAGAGCGATCGCCAGCAGGCAACCTCGGTGCCAGCCCATGGGGTCGCCTCATAGACAGCCCGGGCGATGGCGCGGGCCAGGCAGTCGGCGGCCAGGGCCCCGATGCGGGCAATGGTGAAATCGCCGCCCACCAGGGGCTGGCGGGCGGTGGAGAGCGCAAAGACCACGTCGCCGTCGAAGGGCGCATGGACAGGGCGGATGGCGCGCGCCAGGCCGTCCTGGGCCATCACCGCCACCCGCTTGGCCTGGGCCGGCGTCAGGGCCATGTCGGTGGCGACGCAGGCAATGGTGGTGTTCATCCGGGCCTGAGGATCGCCCTTGGCCAGACCCCAGACGTCTGGCTGGGCCGACAGGCCCGCGCTGCCAAGACCGCCGAATTCGCCGCCGATCTCGAAGGGCGAGGCCCAGAAGCTGCGGCCATCGCCGGCCACCACTGACCCAAAGCTGTTGACACAAACCAGGGCCCCGACGGTGATGCCGTCAGCGGTGACGATGGAACTGGACCCGGTCCCGCCCTTCAGGGACCCGGCCATGGCGCCGTAGCCAGCCCCAGCCGTGCCCAGGGCCACCTCCAGACCCGCCGCCGCAACAGCTTCACGTCCCAGCCGTCGATAGGGCGGGTCTTCGCCCCAGGCTCGATCCCCGCCATTGGCCAGGTCATAGAGGATGGCACCAGGCACCACTGGCGAGCGCGGCACACCCTCTCGCACCACCAGGCCGTAACCTCGACCTCGCGCGCCCAGCCAGCTGACCACGCCATCCCCGGCCGCCAGGCCATAGACCGAGCCGCCCGAGAGCACGATGGCGTCGATGGCCTCCACCAGGTTCTCCGGGGCCAGGGCATCGGTTTCCCGCGTCCCGGGGCCGCCGCCGCGCACGTCACAGGCCGCCACGGCCCGGTCATCGGGCAGAATCACGCTCACCCCGGTGCGGGCCGCCAAGTCCTGGGCCTGGCCCACCTTAAGCCCGGGCACATCGGTGATCAGGTTGCGCGGTCCGGGGGCGGCGGGGCGATTTGGCGTCATGGGCGCAGGAAAGAGCATGGCTTGTGGTTTGTTGTCCACGCGGGCCTCGCTATGGTGGGGTTTGATTTTCCTAACCTCCCTTTTCCGCGTGGTTCCCCCGTGTCGCATTTCAAGCGTCTGAGCATCGTCCTTCTGGCCTGCACGGCCAGCGCCTGCGCCAGCCTGCCCCTGGGCAGGCCCGCCACCCCCACCGGTGACGGCAAGGGCATGGTGGCGGCGGCCAATCCCCTGGCGGTGGAGGCCGGCCTCGGGGTGCTTCGGCGCGGAGGTTCGGCGGTGGATGCCGCGGTGGCGGTCCAGGCGATGCTGGGCCTGGTGGAGCCCCAGAGCTCAGGTCTGGGGGGCGGGGCCTTCATGACCTATTACGATGCCAAGACCCGCAAGGTGATCGCCTACAACGGCCGCGAGACCGCACCCGCCGGGGCGACCCCGGCCCTGTTCCTGGACGAAACCACCGGCAAGCCCCTCAGCTATCCGGTGGCAGTGCTCAGCGGGCGTTCCACCGGTGCCCCTGGCGCGGTGGCCATGCTGTCCCTGGCACAGTCGCAGCATGGCACTCTGGCCTGGAACAGCCTGTTTGCCGACGCCGAGCGGCTGGCCGATGACGGGTTCAACGTCAGCCCGCGTCTGGCCTATATGATCAAGGGCCCCTTTCCTCAGGCCAGCGCGCCCGATGTCGTAGCCTATTTCAGCAAGCCGGACGGCACCCGCCTGACCACCGGCGACACCCTGAGAAACCCCGCCTATGCCGCCACCGTTCGCAAGATTGCCGCCGAAGGCCCCAAGGCCATTCTGGAGGGCCCGATTGCGGAGGCCATTGTCACCCGCCTGCACGAGGGCGACCGACCCAGCACCATGACCCTGGCCGACCTGGCAGGCTACAAGCCCAAGGTCGGGCCGGCCCTCTGTAAGTCGTTCCGGGTCTACACAGTCTGCACCCCGCCCGCGCCGTCCGGGGGACCGGCCCTGCTGGAGGGCCTGGGGATCCTGGAACATACCAAGATCGCCGAGCACCCCAACGACGCCCAGGGCTGGTACCTGTTTTCCCAGGCCAGTCGCCTGATGTATGCCGACCGGGACCGTTATATGGGCGACCCGGACTTTGTGGATGTGCCCACCGAGGGGCTTCTGGACCCCGCCTACCTGGCCGCCCGCGCTGCCCTGATCGGTCCGATGGCGGAGGCCGCACCGCCGCCCCCCGGCAAGCCGAAAGGCGCGGGCATCCGCGCGCCGGACGCGACCCTGGAGCCGGGCGGCACCTCCCACTTCGTGGTGGTGGACGCCAAGGGCAATGCGGTTTCCATGACCACCACGGTGGAGAGCATCTTTGGCAATGGGCGGATGGTGGGCGGGTTCTTCCTCAACAACCAGCTCACCGACTTCTCCTATTCCCCCGTCGACAAGGATGGGGTCGCCGCCGCCAATGCCGTGGCCGGCGGCAAGCGACCGCGCTCCTCCATGGCACCGGCCGTCGTGCTGGATGCCGACCGTCGCTTCGTTGCCGCCGTGGGCTCACCGGGCGGGCCAGCTATCCTGGCCTATAACCTCAAGGCCCTGGTGGCCTTGCTGGACTGGAAGCTGCCCATCGACCAGGCCATCGCTCTGCCGAATCTGATCTCGCGGGGCACAACCTATGCCTCATCGCCAGCCCAGTTCCCGCCCGGCGTTGTGGACGGTCTGGCGGCCAAGGGCGTCACCCTGCGCCCCGGGGGCGGCGAGGACTCGGGCCTGCACGGTATCGTCATGACGCCCCAGGGCCTGGCCGGTGCCGCCGATCCCCGCCGCGAGGGTGTCGCCAAGGCTCCGTGATACGGCGCTACTTTTCGGCCTTGACCCGCGTCTTGCGGGTCTGACCCAGGCGCGGCGGCGTGCCGGGTAGCCGCAGTTCGAACACCGAACCCTGGTCACCAGTGGCCGCCAGGGTCAGGTCGCCCCCGTGGCCGTGGGCAAGCTCCCGCGCAATGGCCAGGCCAAGCCCTGCCCCGCCCGGACGTCCCGATCCGGCAAAGGGCTGGAATATCCGCTCCTGGGCCCGTTTCGAGACCCCCGGGCCGTTGTCGGAGATGGCGATCTGCCGCGCCCCCTCCACGGGGGTCAGGGACACGGTGATCACGCCGGGGGTGTCGCGACCCTCCTGCTGCTCGATGGCCTGGCGCGCATTGCGGAACAGATTGACCAGGATGCGGTGCAACTGGTCTGGGTCGGCGGCCACCTGATCCTTGGGGTCGATCTGGCTCTCCAGGCGCACCCCATCGGCATCGAGCCGGGATTCTTCGGCCGCCATCTCCAGGGCCAGGGCCAAGGGCGTTGGCCGGACGTCGGGCGGCGTTTCCTGGGTCTTGCCATAGACCAGAACATCCGAGGCCAGCTTGACGGCACGGTCCAGGGCGCGCTCCAGGCGCGGCAGGGCCTGGGCCACCTTGGGGTCGGTGGAGGCCGCCAGGCGCTCCGAGGCAATCTGGGCGCTGGTGAGCATGTTACGCAGGTCGTGATTGATCTTGGCCACCGCCTCACCCAGGGCCGCCAGGCGGGCGCGGGAATTCAGCGCCACCCGCAGGTCGGCCTGCATCAGATCCAGCTCCACCTCAGCCCGGCCGATCTCATCGCGGCGGCCGGAGAGTTCCAGGTGAGCCCCAGGATCATCCGGATCGGCGCGGAACCGCTCCATGGCGTGGGTGATCCGCTGCATGGGCCGGACCAGGAAGAAGGTTAGGGACAGATAGACCAGGACGCCGGCCACCGAGGCCACAAAGGCCATCACCAGCAACAGCTGCCAGAGATAGCGGACCAGTTCCTGCTTCAGAGCTGCATCGGGGGCGACGATCTCGATGAAGTCAGCCTTGCGGATGCGGGGCTCAGCGATCACCCGGACCATTCGATCTTCCCCGCCCCCGAATAGGGTCTGAAAGGGGGCCGCCAGCCAGGAGATCGGGGCCTGGTCGCGCAGGTCCACCAGATAAGGGGCCCGTTCCAGCTTGGGCCCTTGCAGCACCAATCGCCGCATGCCTTCGGTCTGGATCGCCACCCGCTGCACCCCCGCACCCTCCAGAAGCTGGGCGGCCAGGGCCTCGCTCACCACCCGGTCGGGGGCCACGTCGGGGGCAATGGTGGCCAGTTCGGCGGGGCGGACCCGGTCCAGCAGCCACTGCTCTTCGAAGGCCGCCAGGGCGACAGGCAAGGCCATCAGGCCGGCGGCAGAGACAAAAAAGATGGTCAGGGTCAGCAGGCGCGCGGAGAGGCCGCCCGGCCAGAAGAACCGCCGTCTGGTCCGCCTCGGGGGCGCCTGAGGCTGAGGGGCGTCCGCCATAGGCCTTCCCCCTACTTCACCGTGGGCCATTCGGCAACGCAGGCTTACTCGCCTGACCGGGGAATTTGTCAGCCGACCCCCACCGCCTGGGACACTGAGGTAAAGCCATCGGCCCTCAGCCGGCGGGCCAGGTCGGTCTTGATGCGGGTCACCAGGCCTGGCCCCTCGAAGACCAGGGCCGAATAGAGCTGTACCGCACCCGCCCCGGCGCGAATGCGGGCATAGGCCTCGGCCCCGCTGGAAATCCCGCCGGCCCCGATCAGCGCCACCCGCCCTGCGGCCACCGCATGGAACTCCGCCATCCGGCGTTGGGCCAAGGCCCTCAACGGCGCACCAGATAGCCCACCGGTCTGACGTCCCTGCTGATGGCGCAGGTCTGGCCGGCTGATGGTGGTGTTGGAGACGATGATCCCCGACAGACCGTTGGCCAGCACCGTCTCCACAATCGCCTCCACCTCGCCAGCCTCCAGGTCCGGCGCCACCTTCAGGAAAATAGGGACCCGACCCTCCGCCGGCAGTCGATCACGCGCCTCCGCCAGCCGCCCCAACAGCTCCTCCAGCGCCGCCCGGGTCTGCAGAGCCCTCAGGCCCGGCGTATTGGGCGATGAGACATTGATGGTGAAATAGGAGGCCAGGCCCCAGAGCCGCTCCAGCCCCGTGACATAGTCGCCAATCCGGTCGGTGGCGTCCTTGTTGGCACCGATATTGGCTCCGATCACACCGGAACCGCGCCGCGCCAGCCGGGCGGCGAAGGGTTCCAGGCCCTGGTTGTTGAACCCCATCCGATTGATAACCGCCCGGTCGGGCGTGAGGCGAAACAACCGCGGGCGAGGGTTGCCGGCCTGGGCCAGGGGCGTGACCGTGCCGCACTCCACAAAGCCGAAGCCTGAGGCCAGCATGGGTCCAAACACCTGGGCGTTCTTGTCAAAGCCCGGCGCCAGACCCACCACATTGGGCAGGTCCAGACCCGCCAGCCTGGTGGCCAGGATCGGATCGTCTGCCCCACCTCGCGGCCCCAGTCCCAGGCCAAGCGCCTGGATCGTCACACCGTGCGCATCCTCCGGGTCCAGCAGATGCAGGGCGCGGGCGGCCAGGTCAAAGATCACGTCAGCGTCCCCAGGATGGGAACCCCATCGGCGCCCAAGGGGGCCTGCGTCACCCCGATCACCTGGGCCACGTCCAGGGTCCCGTAGAGATGGGGAAACAGATCACCGCCCCGCGAAGGCTCCCAGCGCAGGTCGCCTGCCAGCCCCTCGGTCTCGATGGCCAGCACCAACAGGTCGGCCTGGCCACTGAAATACTTACGCGCGGTCTCACCGGCCTGAGCGCCGGTGGAGAAGTGGATATAGCCATCGGCCACATCGATCCCGGACCCGGCGAAGACGCCGCTCGCCTGGGCCGCCGTCCATTCGGCGCGCGGTAGGATCTTGTAGATGAGCGTCATTTTCTAGCGCCGGTCGCGGGGGAAGAAGAGGCCGTCATAGGTGGGGCGGCCGGCATGATCCAACAGAAAGACCGCCGCCGCTGCCGTGGGGAATCCGGCCAGCACCTTGGCGATCAAAGGCGCGGGTGCCGACCCCTGTCGCAGCAGTTGAACGGTGAGATCCTGGAGCCCCGGATTGTGCCCCACCACCATCAGGGTCGCCACCTTGGGTCCGAACGCCGCGATCAGGTCGGCCACCGTCTGGGGCTCGGCCAGATAGAGGGCGTCTTCGAACTGCACCTGGGCCTGCGGCAAGGCCCGGGCCAGGGCTTCGCTGGTGCCGCGGGTGCGCGCGGCGGTGGAAACCAGCATCAGGTCGGGACTGAACCCCAGCTCAGCCAGGGTCTCGCCCATGGCGGTGGACTCTGCGACCCCGGTGCTCGCCAGACGGCGGTCGAAATCGTCGCCGCCGGGGGCGTCGCGCTCGGCCTCGCCGTGCCGCAAGAGGATCAGCCGGTCCATGGTCTCTCCATCGCCCCGGAATCTAGAGCGCGATTCGGTTCATAGCGGGCCATGAGCCCGGCGCGAAGCGGTTGACAGTCAAAGAGCTTGGCGGTCCAAGCAGGCCCATGAGCGACCAAGGTCCCGCCCCGCATTCGACACCGACCCACGGCGGGACCTGGCGATCCCCGGCCAGCCAACCTCTGCGCCTGGATTCCGGCGCGATTCTGGCCCCGCTGGAGATCGCCTACAACACCTATGGCACCCTGAACCCCGATCGCTCCAATGCGGTGCTGATCTGCCACGCCCTGACCGGTGATCAATACGTGGCCTCCAACCATCCGGTCACCGGCAAGCCCGGCTGGTGGACCACGGTGGTGGGGCCTGGCCTGCCCTTGGACCCGGCAAACCACTTCATCATCTGCGCCAATGTCATCGGCGGCTGCATGGGATCCACCGGCCCAGCCTCCCCCGATCCCACCACCGGCAAGCCCTATGGCCTGGCCTTCCCGATGATCACCATCGCCGACATGGTCCGGGCCCAGGCCATGCTGGTGGAGGCCTTGGGCATCGAGACCCTTTTTGCCGTCATCGGCACCTCGATGGGCGGGATGCAGGTCCTGCAATGGGCCGCCGACTATCCCGAGCGCCTGTTCTCGGCCATCTGCGTGGCCGCCGCACCGCGCCATTCGGCCCAGAACATCGCCTTCCACGAGGTGGGTCGTCAGGCGATCATGGCCGATCCTGACTGGCGCGGCGGGGCCTATGAGCTGGAGGGCGTGCGCCCCGAGAAGGGCCTCGCCGTGGCCCGCATGGCTGCCCACATCACCTATCTGTCGGAGACCGCCCTGCAGCGAAAGTTCGGCCGCGAACTGCAGAAGGACGGCCTGTCGTGGGGCTTCGACGCCGACTTCCAGGTGGAGAGCTATCTGCGCCACCAGGGATCAAGCTTCGTCGACCGCTTCGATGCCAACTCCTATCTCTACATCACCCGGGCCCTGGACTATTTCGACCTGGCCGCCAGCCATGGCGGCATCCTGGCAAATGCCTTCCTGCGGGCCCGCCAGGTGCGGTTCTGCATCCTGTCCTTCTCGTCGGACTGGCTCTATGCCACCGCCGAAAGTCGCGACATCGTCCGTGCGCTCAATGCCGCCGGGTGCCGGGCGAGCTTTGCCGAGATCACCACCGACAAGGGCCATGACGCCATCTTCCTGACCGAACCCGCCCTCGACTCCGCCCTGCGGGGTTTCCTGGCTGCGGCCGCCGAGAAACGGGGCCTGACGTGAGCAGCCAGAGGGAAGACTTCAAGGAAATCCTGCGCCTGGTGCGGCCGGGCGCACGGGTGCTGGACGTTGGCTGTGGCGAGGGCGAGCTGCTGGAACTCCTGACCCGCGAGAAGGGTGTCGACGGCCAGGGGCTGGAGATCTCAAGCCAGGGGGTTTCGGCCTGCCTGGCCCGGGGCCTGGCGGTGGTGCAGGGGGACGGCGACCGCGACCTGGACCATTTCCCCACCCAGGCCTTCGACTATGCCATCCTCTCCAAGACCCTGCAGCAGATGCGCGAACCCCGCCATGTGCTCAACGAACTGCTGCGGATCGCCGACCGGGCGGTGGTCTCGCTGCCCAACTTTGGTCAGTGGCGGGTGCGGTGGTCGCTGATGGTGCGGGGCCGGATGCCGGAGACTGCGGCCCTGCCTGATCCCTGGTGGTCAACCCCAAACATCCACCTCTGCACCCTGCACGACTTCACCGCCCTGTGTGAGGATCTGGAGCTGACCATCGAGTCCTGCGCGGCCCTGAACAATGGCAAGCCGGCCCGCGCCATCGACCCCACCCGGGCCCTGGAAAACTGGCGCTCCGAAACTGCGCTCTTCCTGCTGAGCCGCAGGGGCGCGGAAAAGACCGCTCCAATCACACCAACCGGCGACCTGTTCCCGACATAGCCGCCGCCGCTCTCAGGCTGATCAGGGCCATCCCGCCCTCAAACATGCAGAGCGCGGCAATGATCAGCACCGGAGTCTCGCCCAGGGCGCGGGGGTCGATGATCACCAGGACGGCGCTGGCGGCCAGACAGAGGATCGAGCCTGCGAGCGCCGCCCGCGAGCGCCACAAGGGCGGCCGTCCGGCCGTCCGCCGGGCGATACAGACCAGCACCGCCGCCAAGGCCAGGAGTCCGCCGGCCAGGTGAATCATGGGAATACGCCCCTAAAACAGCATCCGAGCGACCAATCGCGCATCATAGGGCATGTCAGGCGGAAGTGGATACCGGTTCCGCCGCCCGACAGGCCCCAACACATGGAATATACCCTGATAGTCGTCGCGGATTTCGCCGCCGCCCTCAAGGGCGAAGTTCAGATAGTCGCCCTGGCCCCGAAGGCCCAACCTCACAACCCCGCCACAGGCAGAGCGTTCCGCCCCTAGAGCCCTTTCCCTTTAGAGGGAACCGTCTAAAGGGACAAAAAGGGCTCTAATTCAAAAAGTTAGAGCATGCTTCAATCCGATAACCGGTTCCCACTTATCGGAACATGCTCTAGGCTTCCGCCGCCCCGACCATGGCGCGGGCCACGGCCTCGGCGACCTTGATACCGTCGATGGCGGCCGAGAGGATGCCGCCGGCATAGCCCGCCCCTTCGCCGGCCGGGAACAGGCCCCTCAGGGTCAGGCTCTGCAGATCGCCATCGCGGGTGATGCGG
>JANPAO010000113.1:0-3140 GCA_031429955.1 Phenylobacterium sp.
GTTCTGGCGCCAGAAAGCCCTTCATTGAGGGCAGCGCGACCCCTCAACCGTCAGCTTCGCTGCCACCTTCTCCCGCAAGGGGAGAAGGACAAACGGGGTCAAGCGACTGAAATTACAGTGATTGTTGGGCTGACCCTCGCTTCCAAATCAGCCGATTCACTTGTGTGCATGCCGTAGCGCAGGGGAAGAAGGAGTTGGGCGGACTTTTCCCCTGTTTTTACAACGTGATGCGCTTGAATTCCTGCGTTGAATTCAGCGACTCAGTTGTGAGCCTTCGGAAGCTCGGAGGGTGAGGCGGCGTCTGTGCCTTTCGTGGCCTGATCAGTAGCGGGTCGGGATGATCACCTTGAGGCTTTCATAGCCCTTCACGAAGCTGGAATAGACCCGCTTGGGCTCGCTCACCACCTGGATGTCGGGGAAGCGGGCCAGGATCTCCTCCCAGATGATCTTCAGCTGCAGCTCGGCCAGTCGGTTGCCGACGCAGCGGTGGATGCCAAAGCCGAAGGACAGGTGCTGGCGGGGGCGTTCGCGGTCGATGATGTAGGCGTTGGGATTGGCGATCACCTCGTCGTCGCGGTTGCCCGAGACGTACCACATGACCACCTTGTCGCCCTTTTTGATGGTCTTGCCGCCCAGCTCAAAGTCCCGCGTGGCAATGCGGCGCATGTGGGCCAGGGGGGTCTGCCAACGAATGGTTTCCGACACCATGGAGGGGACCAGGCTCGGGTTGGCCCGCAGCTTCTGATACTGGTCGGGGTTCTGATTAAGGGCCAGGACCGAGCCGGTGATGGTGTTGCGGGTGGTGTCATTGCCGCCCACGGTCAGCAGCACGATGTTCCCGAAGTACTCCCGCGGCTCCATGTTCCGGGTGGCCTCGCCGTGGGCCAGCATGGAGATCAGGTCGCCGGCCGGCGGGGCATTGACCCGCTCGTTCCACAGCTTGGTGAAATAGGCGTGGTACTCGACGAAGATCTCCATCTTCTGTTCGAAGGTGTCGATCAGCCCCTGGCCCGGGGCCGCAGTGACCACGTCGGACCAATAGGTCAGCTTGCGGCGGTCTTCCTGGGGCATGTCGAAGAGGGTCGCCAGGGTCATGGCGGTCAGTTCCATCGACACCTTGTCGACCCAGTCAAATTCGTGCCCGATGGGCAGGCTGTCGAGGATTTGGGCCGCGCGCTCGCGGATCAGCGGCTCCAGCACCATCAGGTTCATCGGCGAGACCGCCGGGCTGACGGTCTTGCGCTGTACGTCGTGCTTGGGCGGGTCCATGGCGATGAACATCGGCAGGGGGCCCTCACCGCCTGTCTGGTTGGCAATGGTGATGCCGCCTTCGGAGGAGAAGGCCTCGTGGTTGGTGTCCACGGTCATGATGTCGTTGTATTTGGTAATCGACCAGTAGGGGCCAAACTCATGCTCGGCCGTGTAGTGGACCGGGTCTTCCTTGCGCAGGCGCTCAAACACCGCCCAGTGGGCGTCGTTGCGGAACAGATCAGGCTGGGCCGGGTTCAGCAGGTCCAGCGGGGTCGCGTAGGCCTTGGCCCGCGCTTCGCCATGGAGATCGATGGATCCGTCGCTCATGTCATTCCTCCGGTACTTGGCCAGGGTTTGGATGAAAATGACGGGAGCGTCAACTTAACTGACGGACCGACCCTAGCGATCTTGGAATGAGCCCGCCCGAGCGTGTCAGGAGATGTGTCCCGCGACGCTGCCAGACCACGGCGGGCCTTTCCTTCATGGGCCTGCGTGGCTATGTGGCCACCTATTGGAAGTCTGGGGACTGGGTATGGCCGACGTCGATGTGGTGATCGTGGGGGCGGGGCTGTCGGGTATTGGCGCGGCCTATCACCTGCAGACCAACTGCCCCGACCGTAGCTTTGCCATCCTGGAAGGGCGCGAGGCCATTGGCGGCACCTGGGACCTGTTCCGCTATCCGGGCATTCGCTCCGACAGCGACATGTTCACCCTGGGCTATGCCTTCAAGCCGTGGACGGAGGCCAAGGCCATCGCCGACGGCCCCTCGATCCTGAACTATATCCGCGAGACCGCCCGCGACTTTGACATCGAGCGCCACATCCGCTTTGGCACCCAGGTCAAGGGGGCGGCCTGGTCGAGTGAGGCGGCGTGCTGGACCGTGCAGGTGGAGACGGACGGCAAGGCCAGCACGGTCACCGCCAACTTCCTGTTCCTGTGCGGCGGCTATTACAGCTATGCGGGGGGTTATACCCCTGAGTTCCCAGGGGTCGAGGCCTTCAAGGGCCAGATGATCCACCCTCAGAAGTGGCCGGCTGACCTGGACCACGCCGGCAAGCGGGTGGTGGTGATCGGCTCAGGCGCCACGGCGGTGACCCTGGTGCCTGAGATGGCCAAGACTGCTGCCCACGTCACCATGCTGCAACGCTCGCCCACCTATGTCGTTGCCTCGCCGGCCGAGGATAAGGGTGCCAACTGGTTGCGGACCAAGCTGCCGGCCAAGCTCGCCTATGCGATCACCCGATGGCGCAAGGTGCTGTTTGGCATGGTGTTCTACAACTATGCCCGCAAGAACCCGGCCAAGGTAAAGGCCGGGATCATCGAGATGACCCGCCAGCAGCTTGGCCCTGACTACGACGTCGAAACCCACTTCACCCCCAGCTACAATCCCTGGGACCAGCGGATCTGCCTGGTCCCCGACGCCGACCTGTTCACCGCGCTGAAGAGCGGCAAGGCGCAGGTGGTCACCGACCATATCGAGACCTTCACGCCGACCGGCATCCGCCTGAAGTCCGGCAAGCTGCTGGAGGCCGACATCGTGGTCTCGGCCACCGGCCTGGTCCTGCAGGCGATGAACGGCCTGAAGCTGAGCGTCGACGGCCGGGCCATCGATCCCGGCAAGACGCTCTCCTACAAGGGCATGATGTATTCCGACGTGCCGAACCTGGCCTCGGCCTTCGGCTATACGAACGCCTCGTGGACGCTGAAGTGCGACCTGACCTGTGAGTACGTCTGCCGCGTGCTCAACCACATGCGGAAAACGGGTCAGCGACAGGTGGTCCCGCTCAATACGGACCCGGATATCGCGTTCGAACCCTGGCTGGATTTCTCGTCCGGCTATGTCCAGCGCGGCACGGGCAAGTTCCCCAAACAGGGCACAAAGGCGCCTT
>JANPAO010000114.1:0-3548 GCA_031429955.1 Phenylobacterium sp.
TCAACGGCCAAGGTCAGCTTGCCGCTAGGTCCAAGGGCCTCGATGACGTCGGGCAGGCTATTGGCAAACAGCACCTCGTCGCCCAAGCCTTGTTCACCGATCACCAGCAGCGAGCGGCCGGCCAGGCTGTCGCCAGGTTCCCATCGCGGCCGATCCACCAGGAACTGGGTGCAGTCGGTGAACTGGGGGTGCAGACGCGCCTCATAGTCATCCCAGCCCTCGCCGACACGCCCCAGATTGATGAGGATCGTTGATCTGGAAAGCCGCATCATCTGCCGCTCAGATTCCAGCGTCGTCTGCCCCAAGGCGGTCTCGCAATCGGTGAGCGCCTCCGCCAGATCGCCGACCGCCATGCGCATATTGCCGCGATTGTAACGCGCCTTCGCAAACCTCGGATCCTGGCGCAGAGCTTCGTCGAAGAAGATCGTGGCGTTCACCGGATCGCCTTGCTCGGCCATGACGGTGCCCAGGGTGTTCCAGACCATGGGGTGCGCGGGGTCCTTTGTCAGGGCCGGTTTCAGAACCTCGATGGCGTCGTCAAACCGACCCTGGCTGCGCAGCGCGCAGGCCAGATTGTTGGCCCCCTCCGGGTGATCAGGAAACCGGGCCAGAAAGTGCCGAAACAGTTGCTCGGCCACCTCAGATTGCCCCAGCCGGAAGGCGAGCCGGCCCAGATTGTTGGCCAGTTCCCCATGGTCGGGCAGTAGGGCGATGGCCGCCTCATAACAGGTGATGGACCCCTTGAAGTCACCGGCCATTTCGCGGGCCAGGGCCAGCATGTACCAGCCAAACCCACTGCGTTCGTCCTGCTCCAGCGCCTTGATTGCCCATTGCGCACCGGCCTGGTGGTCTTCCCTACGCAGGGCGTTGACGGCGCTCTGGAGCAGGGGCTGGATCGCCAGGGCCTTGAGTTCGCCGATGGCGGCATTGAGCTTCTTCAGGGCATCGCGACCATGACTATCGCCCATGGCATCGGTGGACAGACGGGCAGGGGTCGGAGCCGCCCTGGATTCGAGGGCCAGGACAGATGTGGCGCTTTTCCGAGCCTGTCTTGGCATGGCCGGTCTCCTGAGAATCGCTGCGGGCAGTGTCGGTCATCAGCGGCGATCATGGTTAATCTGCTGCTAAGCCTCTGCGACCACGCGACATTTTGGCGCACAACCATTGGGTATTCTCAAGGCGACGTTAACCACCCGCCGGATATGGCTTGGCAGTCGAGGGGCGGCGATTGCGTCCCTGGGCCGGCTAAATTGGGATTTCGCGTCTCTGGACGCAGCTTGTTTGGAGGTCACGCGCCTTGCCGCTGAAACTGTCGCTGAAACCTGGCGAAAAGTTCGTGCTGAATGGCGCGGTCGTTCAGAATGGCGATCGCCGTGGCGTCCTCATTTTACAGAACAAGGCCTCGGTTCTTCGCGAGAAGGACATCATGCAGCAGGAAGAGGTTACGACGCCGGCACGTCGCATCTATTTCCCGGTCATGATGATGTACCTCGATGAGACGGGTGCCGCGCGATACTATGATGAGTTCGTTCTAAGGTTGACGGAATTCATGGGTGTCATTCGCAACCCCACCATCCTCTCGGAGTGCGTCTCGATCTCCAAGCATTGCATGGAGAAAGAGTACTACAAGGCACTGATGCTCTGCCGAAAGCTTATCGAGTACGAAGATCAGAGGTTGGGGACGAATGTCGCTTCGAGCGTACCAGCAGACCGCGGCTAGGGCAGAGACGGCCCGAGAGACGGAGTATCGTCTCTTTGGTCAGGTCACCCGCGCCCTCATGGAGGCCGCCAGGCTCGATCCCGCCGATCTGGGCGGTCGGGCCGACGCGCTCGATTGGAACCGGCGCATGTGGTCGGCCTTCGCCACCGATTGCGCAGCCGAAGAAAACGGCCTGCCGGAGTCGCTTCGGGCCAGCATCATTTCCCTGGCCATTTGGGTTGGCAAACATACCAGCCTCGTGATCCGCGGTCAGGACGACATTCAGGATCTGATTGAGATCAATCGTATGATCATGCAGGGCTTGAGCGGCGGTGCTGCGGAAGCCGCCTGAGGCGCCTGACTAACCTCCTCAAGATGCCGCAATGCGCCTCAGAGCACATTGATGTTGAAGCGTTCCCAGCTCAGGATTGCTGCGGACCGTAGTTTATCGCGCCCGCGAGATACTTGAAATCTGACTCTAGACTTCCCAGCCCAAGAGATTGCGGCTTCCGCGCGTCAGAATCATCGTAACATCTTGGTAAGTGATTCTGCTGCGATTGGGATCTGAAGGTCGTTGCGCGGTCCTCGCGCAGCGCTGACTGCGCCTTTCTCGTACGACTGCCTGCGTCCTGAACGCCGCCCATACCTTGGACTAGGAAGATAAAATGGCCATTTCAAGCCTCTCCACCGCTCAGATCGGTGCGCTTTCGGTCACCGTCATCCAAGGACTCACCCAGACTGAGATTCAGTCGCTCAGTGCGACGCAGGTTGGAGCCATCAATACCAGCGGCATTGCCGCCCTCGATGCGACGCAGGTCGGGGCGCTCTCAACCTCCCAGGTTCGGGGCTTGTCAGCCACCCAGATCCCGCACTTCTCGCCGTCGGTGGTGTTTGACACCGCGCAGTTGACCGTCTTGGGGGCGCCCCAGGTCAAGGCCCTGACATCCACCCAGCTTGCGGCCCTGGACACCTCCCATATCGCTGTCCTCAACGCGACCCAGATCGGTGCCCTCTCTGCCACCAATCTGTCTGGCCTGGACGGCACCCAGATCGGTGCTCTTTCGGCGACCCAGATCAAGGCGGTGACCACGACCCAGATTGCTGGGCTCAACGCCACCGACATGGGGGAACTCGCCGCCAATCAGATCGGGGCCCTGTTGGCGGCTCAAGTCGGTGCCTTGTCAGCGGGCAACCTCTCGGCCCTGGACAGCACTCAGGTGGCGGGCCTCTCCACCACCCAGATCAAGACTCTCAGTGCGGCCCAGCTTCAAGGTTTGAACGCCTCCGACATCGGCGAGCTTTCCGCGACCCAGATCGGTGCCCTGAGCGCAAGCCAGGTTGCCGCCCTGTCGGCCACCAATATCGCAGCCCTGGACGCTAGCCAGGTGGCGGCCCTGTCCATCACCCAAGTCAAGGCTCTGTCCACCACCCAGGTTCGCGCCCTGGACACCACCGATGTGGCCGAGCTTTCGGCCGCCCAGGTGGGTGCCCTCTCCGTGGCCCAGGTCGGAGCTCTTTCGGCCACCAGCCTTGGCAGCCTCAGCACCACCCAGATCGGGGCTCTGACCACCTCCCAGATCGCTTCGCTCTCGGCCACCGGTCTGTCGGGCTTTGACGCCACCCAGATCGGGGCGCTCTCGACGACCCAGGTGGGTGGCCTGACCACCACCCAGGTGCGGACCTTGTCCACCACCGACTTTGCCGAACTGACCGCGACCCAGATTGGAGCCCTGTCGGCCACCCAACTCGGCTCGCTGACCGCCACCAACCTCGCCAGTCTGGACGCCACCGTGGTGGGCTCGCTCTCCACCACTCAGATCCGGGGCCTGGCCGCCACCCAGCTCAGTGC
>JANPAO010000115.1:0-14827 GCA_031429955.1 Phenylobacterium sp.
TCGAGCGCGACCTCTTCGGAGGCGATGTCGCCCTTGGCGTCGATGGCCTGGGCTTCTTGCTGGACGATCCGCAGGATGCGGTTGAGATATTCCTGCATCCACAATCCACGCTCGGCGGCCTGATCCTTGGTGGGTTCAAAGGCGTCAATCTCGCTGCGGGCGATGATTCCCTTGGTTTCCAGCAGCCGCTCCAGGGTATCGATGCGCTCACGCGCCACCGCCAGTTCCTGCACCGCGGCCATGGTAATGGCCAGCACCCGCTCCACCTCGGCGTCCAGAAAATAGGGTCGCTTGCCGGCGGGCTTGTCGGCGGACCGTGCCAGGGCCAGGTCGATGCTCATTTGCGGGCACCGATCACGTGCCAGGCAGCCTTACGGCCATAGTCCTCACCGCTGTCGTCGGCGGCGTCGGGGAAGACGTCGCGGTCCACCACGGCGGTGACCCCGTCATGGATCAGGTTTTCGGGCTTGAACCCGGCCTCCACCATGAAGCCGTCGATGTCGAGCTCGTGCATCGTGCTCCAGAAGGGCTCGTTGTTGTAGAAGGCGTCCCAGTCGCGCATGGCCTGCTCAAACAGCGGCATACTGGCATCATATTGTGGTTGCTCGACATGGAGCACCACGCCGCCCGGCTTCAGCACCCGATAGGTTTCGCGGAAGATGGCCTTCATTGAGGTCAGGGACAGCTCGTGCAGGAACATGGTGGTCTGCACCCAGTCGAAACTGGCATCGGCAAACTGCGCAAGGTTGGAGCCATCGGCCTGAACAAAGCTGATATTCTCAACCCCCATGGATTTGGCGCGCGCCAGACCGTAGCGCAGCATGGGGCCGCCGACATCGATGGCCACCACCTGCGCCTCCGGATAGGCCTGGGCCAGCGGGACGGCGTTGTGGCCAAGGGTTGCGCCGATATCGAGGATCCGGGCGGGGGCAAAGTCGGGCATGTGACGAGCCATCCAGGCACTGACGGCCTGGCCGCCCCCATCGGAATAGCGCCCCAACATCCCCCCAGTCGTGGCGAAGATGGCGTGGTCATAGCTGGCGGCGTTGGAGACATCCCCAGGGAAGGCCTCAAAATTGTAGCTGCCCGGCATGCAGTGGTGGTCCACCGCCGAGATGTATCGCGGGATCGGCAGGGACGGGTCCAATTTCAGACGGGGGTCGCCAGCCACCAAGCGCTCGGTGATGTCGGCGAGGAGTTCGCCCTGGCGAAGGCTCGTGAAGCGGCCGGCCTCCTGGCGCTGCTCCATGGTCATGCGGCGCAGGGCTGACCAGGTCTGGAACTGACGGTCCTGCAGCAGCGCCTTGCGCACCTCGTGGCGGTCTTTGGGCTCACGCCCGGTCCTGGCGACCAAGGCTGGCCCCGCACGCTGATCCCAGGCGGTCTTAACGTGCGGCATCACCTTGGTGGAAAGGTGCCGGTTCATGTGGGCCAGGAAGTTCAGCCGGGCGATTTCGTCATGGCTGGTCTGGGGGAATACCGCGTGCCGCCCCACGGCCCGGTAGTCTGGCGGGCCGTCATAGAGCTCGCTCGGTCCCTCATTGCGCAGCCTGTTGATCTCGGTCGAACCATCCATGACGGCGTCCTTGGCAGGTGGGGCTTTCCCCAACAAATGGTCTATGTCTATATCATTTGCAAGCTGACCGCTTCGGTTCGGCCGATCAAGGAAAGATCGCAAACCCATGGCCACAACCCGCATTATAGCCTTTTTCAATCTCAAGACGGGCGTGAAAATGGCAGACTACGAGGCCTGGGCGCGCAGGGTGGACCTGCCCACCGTCAATGGCCTGGCCTCGATCCGCAAGTTCGAGGTCTTCAAGGCCAAGGAAGTCCTCGGGTCCTCCGACAAGCCGCCCTACAAGTATGTCGAGATCATTGATGTCCGCGACATGGGCCAGTTCGGTCAGGATGTGGCGACCCCGGTGATGCAGAAGATCGCCTCAGACTTCCAGGGCATGGCCGAGGTCACCTTCATGGTGATGAAGAAAATCGGCTGGAAGCGGCCGAAGTGATGGGGCGCTTCTCTGGCAAGACCGCCGTTGTCACAGGCTCAGGCCGGCGGGGCGGACTGGGCGAGGCCATCGCCCGCCGGCTGGCCCAGGAGGGGGCCGCCGTCGTGCTGTCAGACATCGTGGCCAGCACCGATGCCTCCAACCCCAGCAACATGATCGCGGCCTCGGCTGAGATGACCGCCATAGCCGGCGAGATCGTTGCGGCCGGCGGCGCAGCATCAACCTGCGTCTGCGACGTCAGGGACTTTGCCGCGACCCAGGCCCTGGCCCGCCACGCCGTCGACACCCACGGGGGTCTGGACATCTGGGTCAACAATGCCGGCATCGGCTACATCATGAAGCCCCTGCTGGAGGTGACGCCTCAGGATTGGCAGGCGGTGATCGATGTCAATCTGACCGGCTGTTTCTTTGGTTTGCGGGCCGCGGCCGAGATCATGGTCACCCAGGGCAGAGGCGGGCGGATCGTCAATATTGCCAGCCAGGCTGCCAAGTCCGGCTTTCCCCACGCCCAGGCCTACACCGCCTCCAAGCACGGCCTGGTGGGCCTGACGCGGTCGGCGGCCATTGAGCTGGGTCCGCACGCCATCACCGTCAACAATGTCTGCCCCAACCATGTGACCACCGGCCTCGGTGCCTGGCAGAACGAGTACTTCGCCAAGGTGGTCGGCGCGGCCTCCACCGAGGACTATCTGAAGGCCATGGCCGACCGGATACCCTTAAGGCGCCCAGGTCTACCGGAAGACACCGCCAAGGCCGTCGCCTTCCTCTGCTCGGAGGAGGCGGCCTATATCACCGCCGAGAGCCTGAACGTCTCCGGTGGCGAAGAGCCACACTGAGCGCCCCGCAAACTTCCCTGCCCTCCAGGATTCCCCATGCCCGCACCGAAGGACTTTACCTGGCCAAATGGCGGTCGGTTTGCGCTGTCGGTGGTGGTCAATGTCGAGGAGGGCGCCGAGCAGAATATTCGTGACGGCGACAAGGGACCCGAACCCGTCGATGAGCTTTCGGCTGTCCCAAAGCGCCCCATGCGGATGCACGGCAATGAGAGCAACTATCAGTACGGCATCAAGGCCGGCGCGCCGCGCATCCTGAAACTGCTGGACGACCACAAGATCCGAGCCACCTGGACAGCGGCGGCCCTGGCCCTGGAGCGGGCACCCGATCTGGCCAAGGCCATTGCGGCCCGCGGCGATGAGGTCTGCTGCCACGGCTATCGTTGGGCTCACCAATTCTGGATGGATGAGGTCAAGGAGCGAGAGTTCATCCGCAAGGGGGCCGAGTCCCTGGCCAGGACCACTGGTCAACGACCCACCGGCTGGCTGTCGCGCTATCTCCACACCGAGGTCACACGGCGGCTGCTGGTGGAGGAGGGCTACGGCTATCACATGGACGACTACTCCGATGACTTCCCGTTCTGGGATCAGGTGGAGATGGCCGACGGCTCAAAGAAGCCTATGCTGATCATGCCCTATGCCCTGGACTCCAATGACATGAAGTTCTGGCTGGCTCCCTCGCTCACTGCCCGCGACTGGCTGCAATATGCCACCGACACCTTCGATTGGCTGGCCAGCGAAGCCGAGCAGGAGGGCGCCCGATACATGAGCCTTGGCCTGCACCTGCGGATCATCGGCCGGCCCGGACGGATCGGGGCCTTCAAGGCCTTTCTGGAGCATGTCGCGCGCCATCCGGGGGTCTGGATCGCCAGCCGGGCCGAGATCGCCAAGGCCTTCGCCAAGGCCGTCCCGGCACCCGCCGCATGATCGAGCTCTGGTCCGTGCCCACCGCCAATGGGCAAAAGGTCCATGTCGTCCTTGAGGAGACCGGCCTGCCCTATCGCCTGTCCTTCGTCGACCTGACCGGGGGTGAGCACAAGACCCCAGCCTTTCGTGCCCGCAACCCCTTCGCCAAGGCCCCGATGATGCGCGACAGCGACGGACCCGGCGGTGGCGAAGTCCTGCTGGGGGAGAGCCTGGCGATCTGCCTCTATCTGGCGGAGAAGGCCGGCGGCGAGCTGCTGGAGACCGATCCCGGGAGACGGGCAGAGTTGATGATGTGGCTGGCGGCGATCTCCTCATCAGTGGCCATGCCTTTTGCCATGCAGTTCTTCGCCACCAACCTGGCCCCAGAACCTACCCCCTGGCTGGTGGAAATGATGACCGGGGCGGCAAGGGACAATCTAGCGGTGTTTGAAGCCCGGCTGAGCGACCGGCCCTTTCTGATGGGGGAGACGTTTGGCCTTGGGGACGCCATGCTCTATCCCGTTCTGGCCACCTCGGCTCGGCGTCTCGAGGGCTGGCTTGCGGGCTTTCCCAACCTGGCCCTCTACGAGGCCCGGGTGGGTGGGCGGCCTGCGGTGCAGCGCGGCATGGCCGCCGCGCCAGATTGACCCCAGGCCGACGCAGGGCTAAATGTCCGGACAAATTTGCCGACCGGATCCATGTCCTATCGTTCGCTCCTCTTCGTTCCCGGAAACCGTCCCGAGCGCTTCGGCAAGGCCCTGGCCGCCGGGGCCGACGTGGTCTGTGTCGATCTGGAGGACGCCGTCGCCCCCGATCAGAAGACCTTGGCCCGGCAGTCGATGCTGGACGCCTTGAGACAGACCACCACCCCCTTCGGCGTTCGCATCAATGGGGTGACCACGGACCTGGCCCAGGTCGATGCCGAGGCCCTGAGCGGGGCCGAGGGGCTGAGCTTCGTCATGGTCCCCAAGGCCGAGTCGCCGGAGCAACTGGCCAAGGTCAGCGCCTGGCTTGGGACCGACACGCCGCTCTGGCCGGTGATCGAGTCCGCCGAGGGGCTTTACGCCGCCTGGGGCATTGCGGCCGCACCCGGTGTCGCGGGCGTGCTGTTTGGCGGGGCCGACTATGCCGCTGATCTGGGCTGCGCCATGACCTGGGACGCCCTGTTGTTTGCGCGGGGTCAATTGGCCGCAGCCGCCGCGCGCGGCGGGGTGGACCTGCTGGACGTGCCCCATCTCGACCTCAATGACTTGGCCGACCTGACCCACTCCACCGAGCGTGTAAAGGCTCTGGGCTTCACCGGGCGCGCCTGCATTCACCCAAGCCAGGTGGCGGCGATCAATGACGTCTTCACCCCGGCCGCCAGCGAGGTGGATCGCGCGCGCCGGGTGCTCGCGGCTTTTGCGGAAGCCGAGGGCGCGGCGGCCCTGCTGGACGGAAAACTGATCGAGCTGCCGCTGGTGCGGGCGGCCCGACGAACCCTCGAACGCGCTGGAGGCGCATAATGGTGCAGAACTGGAAAGAGGTCGGTCCGCAGCGGTATCGCGAGACCTTCGGGCGTTACTTCGAGGACTTCCAGGTCGGCGATGTCTATGAACACCGCCCGGGAAAGACGGTGACCGAGTACGACAACCACCTCTTCACCCTACTGACCCTCAACACCCACCCGATGCACTTCGATGCCGAGTTCGCTAAGGCCTCAGAGTTCAAGCAAAACCTGGTGGTCAGCCCCTATACCCTGGCCCTGTTGATCGGCATGAGCGTCACCGACACCTCCCAGAAGGCGGTGGCCAATCTGGGGATGGACGAGGTCAAGTTTACCGCCCCGGTGTTTGCCGGCGACACCCTCTATGGTGAGAGCGAGGTCCTGGCCAAGCGCGAGAGCCAGTCACGACCGGGCCAGGGCATCGTCACCATCCGCACCATCGGCAAGAACCAGCGCGGCGAGATGGTCGCCACCTTCAAACGCAACATGCTCATCCCCGCGCGCGGCCACGCGGTGGAAGACAAGGTCGGAAACTACTGATGAACGCCCCAGCCATGATCAGCGACGCCGACGAACGGGCTATCCTCAACGGCATCGACAAGTGGATCGAGAAGAAGGTGGCGCCGGTCGCCATGCAACTCGAGCATGACGACACTTGGCCCGCCGACCTGGTGGACGACATGGTGGAACTCGGGCTTTTCGGGGCCTTGATCGACCCGGAGTATGGCGGGCTTGGGCTGTCGGCCTCCACCTATTCCAAGATCGTCATCCGCATCGCCGAGGAGTGGATGAGCCTGACCGGCATCTTCAATTCCCACCTGATGATGGCCCTGGTGGTGCAACGTTTCGGCACGGAAAAGCAGCGCCAGTATTGGCTGCCGCGGTTTGCCTCGGGAGAGATGCGCGGTGGCCTGGGTCTGACTGAACCCGATGCCGGGACCGATCTGCAGGCGATCCGCACTGTAGCAAGATTGCAGGCCAACGGGACCTATGTGGTCAACGGCACCAAGACGTGGATTTCCAACGCCATCCAGGGTCACGTTTGCGCCCTGTTGGTGAAGACCGACCCCGACGCCCAGCCGCGCCACCGGGGCATGAGCATGTTGATCACGCCCAAGATTGATCCCGATACCCGAGCCCCCCTGCCCGGCATCAGCAACGGCAAGAAGCTGGAAAAGCTTGGCTACAAGGGCATTGATTCGGGCGAGTTCATCTTCGAGGACTACGCCTGTGACGCTGAGCTCTGCCTGGTGGGTGGGGTCGAGGGTCAAGGATTCGTCATGGCCACCGGCGGCCTGGAGATCGGCCGCATCAATGTGGCGGCCCGCAGCGTCGGCATTGCCCGCCGCGCCCTGAAGGAGAGCGTTCGCTACGCCCAGATCCGCAAGACCATGGGCAAGCCCATCGGCCAACACCAGGCCATCCAGCTGAAGCTTGGCGACATGGCCGCCAAGACCAGGGCGGCCGAGCTTCTGGTGGAAGACGCCGCCCGGGCCTTCGATGCCGGGGGCCGCATCGATATGGAGGCTGGTATGGCCAAATACTTCGCCTCCGAAACCGCCGTCGAGGTGGCCACCGAGGCCATGCGTATCCACGGCGGATACGGCTATTCCAAGGAGCTGGTGATCGAGCGCCTGTACCGGGACGCGCCACTGATGTGCATCGGCGAGGGGACCAATGAGATGCAGCGGATCATCATTGCCCGCCAACTGATGGCCCGGGACCCGGTGTGATGAAACGCCCCCTGGCCGGTGTCCGCGTCCTGGCGGTGGAACAGTATGGGGCGGGTCCCTATGGCACCCAGCTGATGAGCGAGCTGGGGGCCGAGGTCATCAAGATCGAGGCCCCCTCCATGGGCGGCGACGTCAGCCGCGCCACCGGCCCTTATTTCCTGGGTCCCGGCGACAGCGAGTTTTTCCAGACCTTTTCCCGGGGCAAGAAGTCCGTCGCCCTCGAGATCAAGTCCCCAGAAGGCCGGGCTGATTTCGAACGCCTGGTGGCCTCAGCCGACGCGGTGGTCAACAATGTGCGGGGTGATCAGCCCGAGAAGCTGAGGATCACTTACGACCACCTCAAGACCATCAAGCCGTCCATCGTCTGCGCCCACCTCTCGGCCTATGGCCGCGACAACAGCCGGGCGGCCTGGCCGGGCTATGACTATCTGATGCAGGCCGAGGCGGGCTTCATGACCCTGACCGGTGAACCTGAGGCCCCCCCCGTGCGGTTTGGCCTGTCGATGGTGGACTTCATGACCGGCTCGGTCTTTGCCTTCGGCATCGTGTCGGCCCTGCTGTCGGCAAAGACCACCGGGGTGGGATGCGATGTCGATGTTTCACTCTTTGACGTAGCTCTGCATCAGACCTCCTATCCGGCCGTCTGGTCCATGAATGAGGGTCACGAGGTCGGCAGACTACCGCGCGGTGCCCATCCGTCGATCGCACCCTCCCAGATGGTCCGCACCCAGGACGGCTGGGCCATGCTGCTTTGCCAGACCCAGAAGTTCTGGGAGGTGTTCTGCGATGTGGCACCGGCTCCCCATCTGCGGGCCGATCCACGTTTTATCGACATCCCCACCCGACGCGCCAACCTGACCGCCCTGACCGCCGAACTGGACGCTGTCTTCGCCACCCGGACCACCGAGGCCTGGATGGCCCTGCTGGGGGGCAAGGCCCCCTTTGCCCCGGTTCTTGACCTCAAGACCGCTCTGGAAAACCCCTATGTTGCCGAGGTCGCCATGCGCGATGTCGTAGACCATCCCGACCGGCCCGGCGGCCTGCACATGCTGGCCTCTCCCATCAAGATCGACGGGGCCCGAGCGCCGGGGGTCAGAGCTCCGAAGATGGGGGAACACAATGGTACCCTGCTGGGGGATACGAGGTGAAGCTTGAGGGCCTGAAGGTCCTTGACCTGTCGCTCTTCCTACCCGGACCGATGCTCAGCCTGATGATGGCCGATCACGGGGCCCGCGTGATCAAGGTCGAACCCGTGGGAGAAGGCGAGCCCACCCGTCACATCGGCTATGAGAAGAACGGAACCTCGGTCTGGTTCCGAAACACCCATCGCGGCAAGCGCTCGATCCAGCTCGATCTGAAATCCACCGAGGGTCAGGCGATCTTCTGGCGTCTGGCCGCTGAGGCCGACGTGATGCTGGAGGCCTTTCGCCCTGGGGTCGTCGATCGACTGGGGGTGGGCTACGAGGCGGTGCGAGCGGTCAATCCCGGGATCGTCTATTGCGCCATCAGCGCCTTTGGTCAGAGCGGTACCTATAGCCGCAGGCCCGCCCACGATGTCGCGGTCCAGGCGCTGGCGGGGCTGGTGTCCCTCAACGAAGGGCAGGACGGTAAGCCGGCAATGCCCAACCTGCCGGCGGCCGACGCCCTGGCTTCCCTGACCGCCCTGTCGGGGGTGCTCATGGCCCTTTTGCGGCGGCAGACGACGGGGCTGGGCGACTATCTGGACATCGCCATGTACGATTCCGTCCTGGCCTGGACCCCTAACGTCACTGGCAAGATCTTCGCCACCGGCGAACCCCATCGCCCCAAGGACGAGCGGTCCTGGGGCGGGTCGGCCATGTTCAACCTCTATGAGACCTCCGACGAAAAGTGGCTGTGCCTGGGGGGATCGGAGGTCAAGTTCGCACAAAATCTGTTGGAGGGCTTGGGTCGTCTGGACCTGCTGCACATCGCTCACCTGCCGCCGGGTCCCGGCCAGGAGCCCCTGCGTGCCTTCCTGCGGGAGACCTTCCTGACCAAGACCTTGGCGCAGTGGGAGGCCTGGTTCGAGGGCCTCGATGTCTGCTTTGCACCTGTTCGGACCCTCAAGGACGCATTTGACGATCCCGCCACCCTCCGGCGTGGGATGCTGGCCTATGACGCGGAGGGCAATGAGATCGTCGGAACACCGATCCGGTTTCGCGACGAACCGGCCCAGATCAATTCAGACCTGCCGGCCTTGGATGGTGATCGCGAGGCCATCGCCGCCAACGGCTGGGATCAGCCTTCCCGGCGATAGGTCATCTGATAGACAAACCGCCCGGCGGGGTGGCGGGAGTCTGAGGCCACCACCATGTGGTCGCCTTCATCATAGTAGCGCCTCAGGGTTCGCAGCGCCGCCGTTCCAGGCTCCACGCTGAGGGCCTTGGCCGTGCGGGCGTCCAGGGTTTCGGCACAGATGTCCTGCTCAATCCGGCGGATCTGAACCCCCCACCGTCCAATGATCAGGGTCTGAAGGGCTTCGGCATAGCCCGCCACCTCGGACTCGATCTCGACATAGGCGGGGGGCACATAGATTGTGGTACCGGCCAGCACCTCCCCGCCCGGCGCTCGGCGCAAGCCATCGACGACCAGCCAGTCTTGTTCGACGGGCACGTCCAGTCGATCGGCCTCGGTGGGGCGCAGAGCCCGGCGCTCCAGGGACTGGACCACCAGCTTGGCGTCGCTGGCGTACTGCATCAACTCCTGAACTCCACCCAGGGGCTGGACGAAGGCTGAGGGGGACGCTGTCGCCACCACGGTCGTGCCCGCCCCCTGGCGTCGCTCCACGAGCCCGCCTTCCTGCAGCAGGCGCAGGGCGTCGCGGGCGGTGTGGCGGGAGACGCCGTTGGCGCGGCAAAGCTCCAATTCGGTCGGCAACAGGCTGCCCAAGGGAAACTCGCCGGCGGCAATGCGGGCGCGAAGGTCGGCGGCCAATTCCCGATAGCGCGAGACTCGTTCCATGTCTCTTTCTAGGCTGGGTCAGGCGACGCAGGAAGGGCTTGACCTCCACCAAGGGCCGACGCGATAACCAAAATATGTCCGGACAAATTCAAACCGTCGCAGAGGACCTGGCCGCGATCCTGCTGCGGCCCGTGAACGCGGACGCGCGGGCGCGGGCGCGCCGCCATCTGCTGGACTGGACGGCCTGCGCGGTAGCAGGGGCCGTAGAGCCGGGGACGGCACAGGTGCGGGACCTTTCAGCCCTGGAGGGCACCGGCCCCTGCCGGGTGGTGGGTGGCGCGCGGGCTGGTCCTCAGGCTGCAGCCCTGGCCAATGGCCCCGCCGGCGCGATCCTGGAAATGGACGACGTCGACAAACGAGGACTTTTACATCCGGGACCGGTGGTCTTGCCGGCCGCCCTGGCGACCGCAGAGGCTTGCGGCCAGTTGTCAGGAGACGCCTTTCTGGACGCGGTGGTGCGCGGCTATGAGGCCATGATCCGGGTCGGGCGCGCCGCCGGGCCAGATCACTATCGCTACTTCCACGCCACCGGGACCTGCGGCGGCTTTGGGGCCGCTGGTGCGGCGGCCAGCCTGCTTGGTTTGTCTCAACCCCAGCTCACCTCAGCGCTGGGCAATGCCGGCCAGCAGGCGGCGGGCCTCTGGCAGGTGCGCCACGAGCCGGTGTTCACCAAGGCCCTGCACAACGGTCGTGCCGCCTCGAACGGCTTGGCTGCAGCCTTCCTGTCCAAGTCCGACTATGCCGGTCCCCGGGGTGTTTTTGAAGGGCCCCAGGGGTTCTTTGCGGCCCTTTGCGGCACCGCCGATCCCTGGACTGTGGTCGCCGATCCCCAGGCGGATTGGGCGATCCATGAGGTCAGCTTCAAGCCCCACGCCGCCTGCCGCCACGCCCATGCCGCCATCGACGCGGTTCTGGATCTTAGGGCTCGCGCTGGGTCCACATCCTTGGTGCTATTGGAGATCGCCAGCTACCGAGATGCCCTGACCTTCTGCGATCAGCCGAGTCCAGAAACGCCAGCCGAGGCTAAGTTTTCCCTGCAACATGCCGCCGCCGTAGCCTGGCAGTTTGGGGAGGCAGGCCTGTCGCGTTTCGCAAGCCAGGCCATAACTGACCCAGCAACAGCCCGGTTGCGGCACCAGGTCACGGTGGCTGAAAGTCCTGAGATAACGGCCAGATATCCGGCCCGCTTCGGTGCCACCGCGCGAGCCACACTGGAGACCGGCGAGGTGCTGTTGGCAGAGGCCCCCGACGCCCTCGGCGATCCGGAACGACCGGTCAGCGAGGCGGTCCTGCTGGCCAAGGCCCGCGCCCTGATGGTCTGGGGCGGGATGAGCGCCGGTGCCACAGAGGTCCTGATCGCTGCCGTCCAGGGGCTGGGAGAGACGACTGACGTCGCGGCCTTTTCGGCAGCCCTGCCGGGGACCGACCTATGAACCCCGCCCAGATCTTCGCAGACCATGCCCTGGAACTCTCCTGGGGCGACATCCCAGGCTCTGCGCGCCTGGCTGCCCGAACCTTTCTGCACGACACGCTCTGCGTTGGCGCCGCCGGCGTGCGGGCGGCCTATGCAGACGAGATGCTGACCGTGGCTGCGGCCTGGGGATCGGGCGGCGACAGCCTGGTCCTGGGTCGCCCCGGCTTGCGCCTGCCACGCGCCTCCTCGGCCTTCCTCAATGCGTTCCAGATCCATGCCCAGGAGTTCGACTGCGTCCACGAGGCCGCCGTCCTGCACCCCATGGCAACCTTGCTCGGGGCCGTCCTGGGGGAGGCCGGGGGCGGCAGGCAACTCAGCGGCCCCGACATCCTGACCGCCATCGTGGCCGGCTGCGATGTCTCCATCGGATTGGGACTGGCGGCCACCACCCCGCTGAAGTTCTTCCGCCCCGCCACATCAGGTATTTTCGGGGCCATTGCGGCAGTGGCACGGATGCGGGGCTTTACCAGCCCGCAACTAATGGATGCCTTCGGCTACGGCCTAGCCCTGGCCAGCGGCACGATGCAGGCCCATCAGGAGGGCAAGCCCGCCCTGCCCGTCCAGATCGCCAACGCCGCCCGCTCGGCCATCGTCGCCTGCGACATCGCGCAGACCGGGGTGCCCGGTGCCCAGAACAGCCTGGTGGGCGATTTTGGCTATCTCACGCTGTTTGAGGACGGCTTTGACCTGGCTCCGGTGCTGGCCGGTCTGGGCCGGGTCTTCCGTATCAGCCAGGTCAGCTGGAAGCCCTTCCCCACCGGGCGGGCGGCCCATGGTGGACTGGCAGCCGTCGATGCCCTCATGTCCGAGCAGGGCCTGACATCGGCCAATCTTCAGTCTCTGACCTACCATGCGCCATCTCTGATCGCCCGCCTGGTGGGCCGCCCGATGATCCCGCAGATGGGCGTCGCCCACGCCAGGCTCTGCTTCCCCTACCTGGCTGCGGTGCTGCTGACCCGGGGCGTGGTCGGTCTGGAGAGCTTCGCCCCCGACATGCTGATCGATCCCAACCTCCAGGCCCTGGCCGCCAAGATCACCGTGGAGGTCGACGATAACCCCGATCCCGCCGCCTTCGTGCCCGCCGCCGCCCAGGCGTACCTCAACGATGGACGGCAGATATCCACCCAGGTCACAGCCCAGCTCGGATCCCCCGACTGGCCGCTGTCGGTCGCCCAGCACCTGGAAAAGGCTCGGGCCTGCCTGGCCTTCGCCGGCCTGGCGGCCGTCCACCTGCCATTGCGCGACTTGATTGACCGTTTCGACACCCTCGACGACGCCCGCCTGGCATTCCACCTGGCGGCGGGAGAGCCCTGATGATCGACACCCATTCCAGCTATTGGCAGGAAATCGATTTCGCCCAGATGACCCGCGACCATCCTATCGGGGATGACTTCGTGGCCTTCTCCAGAATCAGCCGCGACGCGTTGCGGGCCCATCAGGAGCGGCTGTTTGCCCGCTGTGTGGCCAGGGCCTGGCAGACCGAGTTCTATCGCAGGCTCTGGGGGGCCGCCGGCGTCGAGCCCGGGGATATCCGCAGTCTGGAGGACCTGCCGCGCCTGCCGGTGTTCGACAAGTCCGACATCATGGCCAGCCTGGAGCGGGCTCCCCCCTTCGGCGACTTTGCCCCCTTCGATGATCCGGCCCGCCGGATGCCAGTGATCCTGCACACCACCTCGGGCACCACCGGCAAGCCCCAGGTGCTGCTGTTTGGCCCCAAGAGCCGGGAGGTCCAGGCTCTGATGCTGGGCCGGCTCTATCGCTGGCAGGGCCTGAGGCCCGACGACGTGATCCACTCGGTCTATGGCCACGGCATGATCAATGGTGGGCACTATGTCCGGGAGGCGGTCACACACTGGACCAGCTCGGTCTTTCTCTCGGCCGGCACCGGGGTGGAGACCCGTTCGATCCAGCAGATCGAGCTGATGAAGAACTTTGGCGCCACCGTGATCGTTGGCTTTGCCGACTACATCAAGAAGCTGGCCGAGGTGGCCCGCGAGCAGGGCCTTGTTCCAGGCCGCGACATTCCGGTCCGGATGATCACCGGCCACATGGGTCGGGAGGACAAGGACGCCATCTCCCAGGCTTGGGGCGGGGCGGTCTGCTTTGACTGGTACGGGGTCGGCGACACCGGGATCATCGCCGGGGAGGGTCCCGACCAGGACGGGCTCTATGTGATGGAGGATGCCCAGTATCTGGAGATCTGCCACATCGACACCGGTGTCCCGGTGGCCGACGGTGAGATCGGCGACATGGTCACCACCTGTCTGTTCAAGGATGATCTCTATCCCATCATCCGCTTCAACACCCATGATGTTACCCAGGTGAAGACTGGAAGTTCGGCGCTGGGGGTCAATTTCAAGCGGATCGAAGGTTTCCTCGGGCGGTCCGACAACATGGTCAAGATCCGCGGGATCAACATCTTTCCCCAGGGGATCGGACCGATGCTGGACGAGCATCCGGCCTTCGCCAGGGAGTTCATCTGCAAAGCCCGCCGCGACGACGCTGGCCGCGACAGTTTTGTGGTGGTGGCCGAGGCGACCACGCCTGGCGACCCAGACCTGGTTTCGGCCTTCCGCGATATCTTGAAGCGCAAGATCGGCATCGAGGTTGATGTGGAGTTGGTGGCCAAGGGGGCAACGGCGGGTCTCACCCAGATCGATGTGCGGCAAAAGCCGATCCGCCTGATCGACGAGCGGTTCTAGGGGTGACCTTCACCGATCCCATCGTGGGCGCAGGGGTCGCCGGGCTCCCGGTCCTGTTTGATGCTGGTGGCGTCACGCCGGACGATGCCTTGAAAGTTTATCTGGCACGGATCGCCCGCCACAACACAGAGCTCGGGGCTGTGCTGGAGATCGATGCCCAGGGCGCGGCCCGCGACGCGGCTGCCAGTGCCGTGCGCTGGCGGGCCGGAGCGCCACTGTCGCCTGTGGATGGGGCACCCCTACTGATCAAGGCCAATATCGCCGTGGCGGGTCTGGCCTGTCATGGCGGGATCGGGGCCTATCGGGACGCGGTGGCGACCACAGACGCCGCTGCCGTCGCTGCCCTGCGGGCCGCAGGGGCGGTGATCCTGGGCAGTGTCAACATGCATGAGGGGGCGCTGGGAGCGACCACGGACAATCCCTGGTTTGGGCGCTGTCGCAATCCCTGGAACCTGGACCTGACGGCGGGCGGCTCCTCCGGCGGGTCGGGGGCGGCGGTGGCGGCAGGGCTGTGCGCAGCGGCTCTGGGCACCGACACCATGGGCAGTGTGCGCATCCCCTCGGCCTATTGCGGGGTCTTTGGTCACAAGCCGGCCAGGGGGGCGGTGGCGACGGCCGGTGTGATGGAACTGTCCTGGACCCTGGACCATGTCGGGGTTCATGCCCGCAGTGCGCAGGACGTTGGACAGGTCCTGGCGG
>JANPAO010000116.1:0-2945 GCA_031429955.1 Phenylobacterium sp.
GCCCGCCTGGCGGCGCGCGCGGGTCTGCGCATGGGGGCGGGCCTCGTCACCCTGCTGTCACCCACCGACGCCTTGTCGGTGAATGCCGCCCATCTGGAGGCGGTCATGCTGCGGGGCTTCGACACCGAGGTGGAGCTGGAGCAATTGGCCACCGACGTCGATGCCGCCATCATTGGCCCGGCCGCAGGGGTCAATGAGATCACCCTGCTCAATGTCCTGGCCCTGGCGCGCACCGGCGCGGCTCTGGTGATCGACGCGGACGCCATCACCGTCTTTCGCGAGGACCCTGAGGAACTGTTCTCAGTGCTCGATGTGGACGACGTCCTGACCCCCCATCCCGGCGAGTTCGAGCGCCTCTTTCCGGGGCTCCTGAAGTCAGCCCCCGAACGCCTGACTGCCGCCCGCCAAGCCGCAAAGAAGGCCGACGCGATTGTCCTGCTAAAGGGGGCCGATACCGTGATCGCCGCGCCGGACGGTCGGGCCGCAGTCAACACCAATGGCTCGCCCTGGCTGGCCACCGCCGGATCGGGCGATGTGCTGGCCGGCTTTATCGGAGCCCTGATCGCCCAGGGGATGGACAGCTTCCAGGCCGCCTGTGCCGCCGCTTGGATCCATGCCGAGGCCGCGGAGCTGCACGGTCCAGGAATGATCTCCGAGGACCTGCCGGGCCTGGCACCTGTCGTTCTTAGGCGGCTCTACGAATCCCGGCTGGGATAGGACCCGGCAACAGGTGCTCACAATCCACCTTGGCCCACGCGACCATTGCCCGTATGGACGCCGCTGAGTGCGGGCGTGGCGGAACTGGTAGACGCACTGGATTTAGGTTCCAGCGCCGCAAGGCGTGGAGGTTCGAGTCCTCTCGCCCGCACCATCTGACCCCGCCAAGACGGGAAGGCGACCATGTCCATCGGCTATTACGATGCCAATGCCGATCAGTTTTTCGCCGATACGGCGTTCGTCGACATGTCGGCAGTCCACGCTCGATTCGTCGCAGCCTTACCACCGGGAGGCCGGGTGCTGGACGCCGGCTGCGGCTCGGGGCGCGATGCCCTGGCATTTCGCAAGCGGGGCTTTGAGGTCACAGCCTTTGATGGCTCGCCGCGAATGGTGGAGATGGCCAGGGCCCACACCGGTCTGCCCGTGCTGCATCTGACCTTTGCGGAGGTGACCTGGACGGAGGCCTTTGAGGGCATCTGGTCCTGCGCCTCCCTGCTGCACGTGCCTCGTTCTGAACTCCCAGAGATCATGAAGCGATTGCGCAACGCTCTGGTCCCAGGCGGGTTTTGGGAGTTGTCGTTCAAGGTCGGAGATGGCGAACGCCAGGTCGGCGGCCGTCACTTTACCGACCTCGACGAGGGGGCCGTCGCGGCCCTGGTGGCGGAGCTCGGCGGCCTTGAGGTGGTGGCCAGCGACACCAGCGGCGACCTCCGCCCAGGCAAGGAATCCGAAGGATGGACCAACGTCCTGGTCCGTCGAACGGCCTGAGGTGTGATCTCGGCCCTCTTTGGGCTTGGAGGGCGCGACGTGAAATGACATAAGGTCGCCCGCTCGCTGCCAGCCCTGGCGGCGCTTACCTATTCAGCTGAGGCGGACCTGAAAGGCGCAAACGTGCGCCGTGTCCGGAAAATTCAAGAATGTCGATGCAGATCGTTGAGAAGTCCGGCGAAGGCCTGAGCAAGGTGTTTGGCGTCACCATCCCCATGTCGGATCTTGCTGAGCGCATGGACGCCAAGATTGCCGAGATCACCCCGACCCTGAACATCAAGGGATTCCGCCCAGGCAAGGTGCCCCAGGCTCACGTCCGCAAGCTCTATGGCAAGTCCATCATGAGTGAAGTGGTGGAGCAGACCCTCAATGAGTCGACCCAGAAGGTGCTGGAAGATCACAAGCTGCGCCCTGCCGGTGATCCGGACCTGACCCCTAGCGGCGACATGGCTCAGGTGATCGAGGGCAAGGCTGACCTGGCCTATGACATCGCCATCGAGGTGATGCCTGACTTCGAGCCGACCGACCTCACCAAAATCTCGCTGAAGCGCCCGGTCTATGAGCCCACTGAGGCTGAGGTGAACGAGGCCGTGGAGGAACTGGCCAAGCAGAACCGCACCTACGAGACCCGCACCGGCAAGTCCTTGAAGGCCAAGGACGGCGACATGGTGGTCATCGACTTCATCGGCCGGGCCGATGGCGTGGCCTTCGAGGGTGGCACTGGCGTCGATACCGAGCTGGTGCTGGGGTCTGGCCAATTCATTCCGGGCTTTGAGGAACAGCTGGTCGGGGCCAAGCCTGATGAAAAGGTCATGGTCAAGGTGACCTTCCCGGCCGAATATCAGGCCGCTAATCTGGCCGGCAAGGACGCCGAATTCGAGACCACGGTCAAGGAAGTGAAGGCCCCGGTCGAGTCCAAGGTGGATGACGCCCTGGCCGAGCGTCTGGGCATAGAGAACCTGGAAAAACTGCGGGAACTGCTGAAGAGCAATCTCGAGAGCCAGTATGCCGGGGCATCGAGGTTCAAGCTCAAGCGGGCGTTGTTGGACATCCTCGACGAGAAGCACGACTTCCCGTTGCCGCCCAAAATGGTCGAGGCCGAGTTCGGCCAGATCTGGAGCCAGGTGCAGTCGGACAAGGAAGGCGGCTCCTTGCCCCCTGAGGATATGGAAAAGACCGATGAGGTCCTGCAGACCGAATACCGCAAGATCGCCCAACGCCGGGTGCGTCTGGGTCTGGTCCTGGCCGAGATCGGGCGGGTGAACGAGGTCCAGATTACCGACCAGGAGCTGGCCGAGGCCATGCGCGCCGAGGCCATGCGTTATGGCCCCCAGGCCCAGCAGATCTTCGACTTTTTCCGCCAGAACCCGGCGGCCCAGGCCCAACTTCGGGCCCCGATCTTCGAAGACAAGGTCATCGACCTGATCGTGGAAAAGGCCAAGGTGAAGGATCAGAAAGTC
>JANPAO010000117.1:0-1585 GCA_031429955.1 Phenylobacterium sp.
GCCCTCGTCGGCATTGACGTCGGCCGCCATCACACGGGCGCCGGCTTCGACGAACAATTCGACCGTGGCCAGGCCGATGCCCGACGCGGCCCCGGTGATCACCGCGACCTTACCCTGCAGACGTCCCGCCATTGCGCTTCCCCGTTTCTTGTAACTGATCGGCGATCACTAAAGCGGGACGCTCCCTGCGTCGAGAGGCTAGTCGACCGTCACCACGACCTTGCCCATGGCCTTGCGGCTGCCCAGGTGGGCGATGGCGTCGGCGCCGTTTTCCAGAGTGAAGCGCTCGGACACATAGGGTTTGATCTTGCCCTGGGCGTAGAGCTCCAGCAGTTCCTCGATGCTCTTCACAAACAGTTCGGGGTTCCTGGCCGTCCAGGTGCCCCAGAAGACGCCGACAATGTCGCAGCCCTTCAACAGGGTCAGGTTCAGCGGGATCTTCGGAATGTCGCCGGCGGCAAAGCCGATCACCAGATAGCGACCCTCCCAGGCGATGGAGCGCAGGGCCGGCTCAGCATAGTCACCGCCGACGGCGTCATAGATGACATCGAAACCCTCGGCCCCGCCGGCTTCCTTGAACATCGCCCCCAAGGCCTTCTGGCCGTCGCGGTCAAAGGGCCCACGGCCGTAGACCACGGCCGCATCGGCACCGTGCTTGATGGCCAGGTCGCACTTTTCCTGGGTGGAGCAGGCGGCCACCACCCGGGCCCCCATGGCCTTGGCCAGTTCCACCGCCGAGAGACCGACACCGCCGGCTGCGCCCAGCACCAGCAGGGTCTCACCGGCCTTCAGGTGACCGCGATCCTTAAGGGCGTGATAGCTGGTGCCATAGGTCAGGATGAAGGCTGCGGCCTCATCAAAGGGCATAGCATCAGGGATCTTGGTGAGGCGGTTGGCCGGTGCCAGCACCTCTTCCGCCATGCCGCCCTGGCCGATCTGGGCCAGCACTCGGTCGCCGACCTTCACATTGGTCACGCCCTCGCCGATAGATTTGACCACGCCCGACAATTCGCCGCCGGGCGCAAAGGGGCGGGGAGGCTTGTTCTGGTACTTGTCCTCGATCATCAGGACGTCGGGGAAGTTGATCCCCACCGCCTTGACGCTGATCACCGCACAGCCGGGACGAACCTCCGGAGCGGGGATATCTTCATAGACCAGGGTCTCAGGCCCGCCGGTCACCTTGCTCAGAACCGCCTTCATCGTTGTCTCCCGGACATGATCTTGAAAAGTTGCGCGACGCTAACCCACCGCCCGCCAGGGCGGAAGTCCGGGTGCCAAACATTTGTTTGATTTCCGTCTCCGTCCGGCGACTTGGAAGACCGCCGCCAGGGCTCTATAGTTGGGGCCTTCCCGTAGATGAGTTTTTCCCTTTGGCCGTCACCCTCGACCTTTCGCGAGCCAGAGTTCCGGCCAAGCCAAACCTCTGCGGCCTGACCCGCAAGGGGCTGGTGGAGACCCTGATCGCCGCCGACGTGGTCCCGGCCCCCAAGGCCAAGATGCGCGCCAGCCAGCTCTGGCGCTGGATCCACCACTATGGCGTCACCGACTTCGAGGCCATGACCGACATCGCCAAGGAGACCCGCGC
>JANPAO010000118.1:0-3541 GCA_031429955.1 Phenylobacterium sp.
ATGGCGATGGCCGGTTCGATCTTGTCGGTCTCCATGCAGACTCCCGCCACAACGATCTGGCTGCCAGCGGGGGATGCCTCGATCAGGTGCTGTAGGATGCCGGGCGCGCCGACGCATTCGAAGACCACCGGCTGACCAAAGGTCTTGCCCATCATACGGGCCATGTTCTGGGCAGCTCTGGCGGTGGGGACGCCAAAGCCCTCCCAGCGCGAATGGGGACTCTCGGTGGCCGGATCGATCACCACATCAGCGCCCAACCGCTCAGCCGCAGCTCGGCGGCGCGGGGAATAGTCGCAGGCAATGACAGGACCGTGGCCCCTGGCCTTGAGGCCGGCGATCACCGCCAGACCGACCGGCCCACAGCCCACCACCAGGGAGACTGAGTCCTTATCCAGGCGGGCCTTGGCCACGGCATGGGCGCCCACCGCGAAGGGTTCGGTCAGGGCTGCCAGATCGGTGGGCAGGCCATTGGGCACCTCCAGCAGCAGGGCCTCAGTGAGGATCATCCGCTCAGCAAAGCCGCCCGGCAGGCGGTTGGAGAAGCCGAGCGCCTCGACGCCGGTCGCTGTCAGGGTCACCGGCACCGAGACCACCCGCGTCCCGGGCTTGATCAGGCCGGTGGTCCCCGGACCGTGATCCAGGATCTCGGCACAGAACTCGTGGCCAAAGACGGTGTCGGCGGAAGGGTCAAACCCACCGCCGCCGAGCGCATCCCCGCCATTGGCGCGACGGGAGGTCTCGATCATGTGTTCCATGCTGTGGAGCGAATGCAGGTCCGAGCCGCAGATCCCGCAGGCCAGGGTGCGGACCAGGACCTGACCCGGCCCTGGAGCCAGATCCTCGATCTCGTCACAGACCAGTTGTTTGTTGCGGCGGATGACAGCGCGCATGGGAGGCTCCCTGATTTGGAGGGGAGGATGCGGCGGGCGCTTGAGGATTTCCAGCCTGTCCTTGCGGCAAGGCGGCCATCTTGCCGGGCGGGGCGCAATCCCCTAACCCTCGGCCCTTGATGTGTTGTGGCGCGACGATGCGCCAGAGGGAGCCCCAGATGAGCCTCGCCTTTCTTTTTCCCGGTCAGGGCAGCCAGGCCGTGGGCATGGGTGCAGACCTGGCCGAGGCCTTTGCCAGCGCCCGGGAAGTGTTTCAGGAGGTCGATGACGCCCTGGGCCAAAAGCTCTTCAAGCTGATGAAGGAGGGGGCAGAGGATCAACTGACCCTCACCGAGAATGCCCAGCCGGCCCTGATGGCCGTCAGCCTGGCGGTGAGCCGCACCCTGGAGCGGGAGTTCGGCATCGGGATTGAGCGTGCCGCCTTTGTCGCCGGGCATTCCCTTGGGGAGTATTCGGCCCTGGCCGCGGCAGGGTCCATCAGCCTAGCCGACACCGCCCGGCTGCTGAAGCTGCGTGGCCAGGCCATGCAGCGGGCCGTGCCGGTGGGCGAGGGGGCCATGGCCTCCCTGATCGGTCCCAAGAGCGATGTGGCCCTGGCGGAGGCGGCGGCCAAGGCCGGCTCGGCCTTCGGAGTCTGCGTCGTGGCCAATGACAACAACAATGGCAATGTGGTGATCTCCGGGTCCAAGGCCGCCGTGGACGCGGCCATCGAGGCGGCCAAGGCGCTGGGGGCGCGTGCTATTCCGCTGAACGTCTCGGCCCCCTTCCACTGTCCCCTGATGCAACCCGCTGCTGACGAGATGGCGCTGGCGCTAGGTGCCGCCGTCATCCTGGCCCCCCGCGCGCCGCTGGTGGCCAATGTCACGGCCCGGCCGACCCTGGACCCGGAGGAGATCCGCCGCCTGCTGGTGGAGCAGGTCACGGGGCGGGTGCGTTGGCGCGAGAGCATGATGTGGCTGGTGGAGCAGGGTGGGGTGACCCGGGTCGCAGAGGCCGGGGCCGGCAAGGTGCTGTCGGGCATGGCCAAGCGGATCGCGCCGGATGCGGAAGCCACGCCTCTGAATACGCCAGCCGACCTTGAAGCCTTTGCGAGCAGCCTTTGATGTTTGATCTTTCAGGAAAAACCGCCCTGGTCACCGGAGCGACCGGGGGCATTGGAGCCCATATCGCTCGGGCCCTGCATGCGCAGGGGGCCCGTGTGGTGCTGTCGGGGACGCGGGAGGCGGTGCTGGCGGAGCTGGCGGGTGAGCTGGGGGCCCGAACATCGATCGCGCCGGCCAACCTGGCCGATGCCGAATCTGTAGACGGCTTGATCGCCAAGGCTGAGGCCGCGTCGGGCACACCCCTGGACATCCTGGTGGCCAATGCCGGGATCACCAAGGACGGCCTGCTGATGCGGATGAAGGATGAGGACTGGGAGCAGGTCCTGAAGGTCAATCTGGAAAGCTACTTCCGTCTGAGCCGCGCGGCGATGCGCGGGATGATGAAGCGCCGCGCCGGACGGATCATCGGAATCACGTCGGTGGTGGGGGTGATGGGCAATCCGGGCCAGGCCAACTATGCCGCCTCAAAGGCCGGAATGATCGGGTTTTCCAAGGCCTTAGCCCAGGAGGTCGCCACCCGTGGGATCACCGTCAACTGTGTGGCACCGGGCTTCATCGAGAGCCCAATGACTGAGGCCTTGAACGAGGCCCAGAAGGCCCAGATCCTGTCCACCATACCGGCGGGCCGCCTGGGCCTGGGCAGTGATGTGGCCGCAGCCTGCGTCTATCTGGCCAGCGACGAGGCGGCCTATATGACCGGGCAGACCCTGCACGTGAATGGCGGCATGGCGATGATTTGAACTGTTGGCCTAGGCCAAGCGAACATGCTACGGCCACCCCCGAAGCGGTTTGGCCTAGGCTGAAATCGAAGGTCCGCGATGGTTGACAAGCCGTCAGCCGTCACGGATGGATCAAGTGACTAATTGAGGAACTAAACCCTATGTCCGACATCCTCGAACGCGTGCGGAAGATCGTCATTGAACATCTGGACGCCGATCCGGAGAAGGTCACTGAGAAGGCCAGCTTCATTGACGACCTGGGGGCCGACAGCCTCGACAACGTCGAACTGGTGATGGCTTTCGAAGAAGAGTTCGACATCGAAATCCCCGATGACGCGGCCGAGCACATCCAGACGGTGGGCGATGCGGTGAAGTTCATCGGAGAACGTCTGGGCGCTTAAGGTCCAGATTTCGTTCAAGATTTGACCGCCGCGATGCTCATATGAGCCGCGGCGGTCTGCGTTTTGGAGCCCTGATATGCGTCGAGTTGTGGTCACCGGCATCGGTCTTCTGACCCCCCTTGGCCAGGGAACCGAGCATAGTTGGCAGGCGCTGCTGGCCGGCAAGTCCGGGGCGGGGCGCGTCTCGACCTTCGACCCAACCGACTATGGCTGTCAGGTGGCGTGCGAGGTCCCACGGGTTGATGGGCGCGGTGGCGGCGGGCCTGATATTGCAGGCTCTTTTGACCCCGACCAGACCATGAGCTCCCGCGACCAGCGGCGGGTGGACGACTTCATTCTGTATGCGATGGCGGCGGCCGATGAGGCGGTCCGGGATTCCGGCTGGGTTCCACAGACCGACGAGGACCGCGAACGCACGGGCGTGATGA
>JANPAO010000119.1:0-1702 GCA_031429955.1 Phenylobacterium sp.
CTGCGCAATGGACGGCGCATCGATCGTATCGAACGTGTCCTCGCTGACGAGCGCTCCGTCGTCCAAACGTTGCGTCGTCAGGCCGTCGTTGACGAGGACCTGACCGACGATCGTAAGCGGACCTACCGTTCGCCCACCCGGAGAGCGGATCGACACGCGATCACCGAGCAGGAGGTGGTGCGCACGAAGGGTCCGGGCCCCGAGCGCCACCTCGCCGACACCTGGCGCCCTCCCGTCTGCGATGGTCGGCCGGACCCGTGCGCCCTGCCGGGTGAAGGCGAACACGAAGACCTGCCGGTCGGCGATCGACGATCCGGACGTCGACCTCGTCTGACCGTACTCTTCGACCCCGGCGACTCTCGCCAGGCTCTGTCTACCGGCGACAATCTCTTCGTTGCTACCGAAGTCCCCGGCGGTCACCTGCCAGGTCTGCCCGAAACGCACCGGGTGAGCAACAAGATCGCGACGGCTGGCGCTCGCTCCCGCGGCAACCATGACGAACCCCACGGCGACCGCCGTGCCGATCAACGCCCCCGGGAGTGCCGTGCGGTCACCGCGACGGAGGAAGCTGAGCCCGGCGCGGGCGCTGACGGGCATCGACACGGGGCCGGTCACGAACGGTCGCGTTGCCATTCGATCGACGCGCCGCAGTCGAAGCACGTCTGCGCCGATCGACGCCATCATCGTCACCAACACAACCGTGGCCGCGCCTCCCACGACGACGGTGGCGTCGAACCGCAGACCCGGCGCAATCTCGATGCGCCGGGCCAGGCCGACCGGGCCGACCGGAGATGCCAGCATGGCAATGACGGCGGAGACCAGCCCGGCCCCGACCGCTACGGGGAACGATCGGAGCACGAACGCGAAGAGCACGTCGCGTCTCGCCATGCCCAGCGCCGCCAAGGTCGCCCTGTCCGCCAGGTCACGCCCGCACTGACGGCTGATGGCCTGCACAAAGAACCCCATCGACGCGATCGCCGCAGCGATCGCCACCGCCCACGCCGCGGCCGACTGCAGCTCGATCACCCGGCGCGAGGAATCGGTGGGCGAGAGGAAATCTTGGAATTGGAACACCCGCCCAGGGAGCAGCTCCCGAAGGGATCGTGTGAACTCTGGCCCGGTTCCCTTGTCGCGGAGGCGGACAGCCGAAGCCTTGCCGTAACCGGCGAGATCATCGCTGCCGTACGCCCTCCACCATGCCGCGTTCGTGAACACGATCGGCTCGGGATCGGTCGCCAGGTCGTCGGATGTCCTGATCAGGCCGACGACCTTCACGCGGATGTTTTTACCGCGGGGTTCGTCGTTGACGCGGTTCGAGGAGAGGTTGAGGCGCTGCTCGGCGCGGTAACTGCTCAGTTGGACGGCGTCACCAACCGTGATCGCGTATCGGCCGGCGAGCGCCTCGTTGATCGCGATCTCGAGCGGCGAGTTACGCCCCGGAAGGCGCCCCTTGACGACGACAGGCGCTCCCAGCGGCTCGTTGCCCCCGAGAAGCGCGTACTGGATCGAGGGATCCCATCGGGCGGCGTTGCGCGGCTTGACCCCTACGATCAACACGGCGAGCGGCTCGACTCGCGCCACGAGCGGAGAAGCGCGCAGAAGACGGCCGACCTCGAGGACGTTCTTGGTTCCCGAGCAGATCGTCCCGGGGTCGGCCTCGATGTCTTTCTCGGTCAGGCCGACGGGGCACCCGAACACCGTC
>JANPAO010000120.1:0-2865 GCA_031429955.1 Phenylobacterium sp.
TTGCGCGCGGGGGGTTTCAGACACTATGAAGCTTCGGCCAAAAAACCAAAAAATGTCGGGGACGAGATGCACTATAAGGAACTCAAGCAGGCTTGGGCCGAGTTGACCTCGCCGGGCCAGCCTTTCGAAGTCGAAGAGATCGAACTGCGCGGTCACAGCATCCGCAACTTCAAGCACGCGCCCCCAAACATCCGCGCCCTGTGGCTCTCCACCGCCGCCTTCGGTGACCGCACCTACATGGTCTATCAGGACGAGCGGATCACCTATGGGGAGGCCCATGCCAAGGTGAATGCCATTGCCGCCTGGCTCTGGGCCGAGGGCGTGCGTCCTGGCGACCGGGTGGCTGTGGCCATGCGCAACTATCCCGAATGGATGCTGCTCTACTGGGCCTGCGTCTCCACCGGCATCGCTTGCGTGGGCATGAACGCCTGGTGGGTCACCGACGAGATGGAGTATGGCCTCAAGGACTCCGGTCCCAAGGTGCTGTTCTGCGACGCCGAGCGTCTGGCCCGCGTCATGGAACGCCCGGCCATGGCCGATGGCATCAGGATCGTGGCGGTTCGCACCGACACCCTGCCGGCCGGCGTGCTGGCCTATGCCGAGGTTCTGCGTCGCGGCGGCGACATGCCCGATGTCCAGATCGACCCCGACGCCGATGCCTGCATCTTCTATACCTCCGGCACCACAGGCTTCCCAAAGGGGGCTCAGCTCACCCATCGCGGCTGCGTCGCCAACCTGATGAACATGAGCTTTTCTGGCCAGGTTCAGGGCTTGGCCACCATGCGGGCCAACGGCATTGATCCGGCCTCGGTCCCGGCCCCCGGCATTCCCGTGGGCCTGATCGTCACCCCGCTGTTCCACGTCACCGCTAACAATTGCGCCGCCTATCTGATCACCGCCGCCGGCGGGACCATGGTGCTGATGTACCGCTGGGACGCGGGCGAGGCCCTGCGGCTCATCGCGGCCGAAAAGGTCAGCGCGCTGAGCGGCGTGCCCACCATGGCGCGGGAGGTCATCACCCACCCTGATTTCGCCACGACAGACACCTCCAGCCTGCTCAGCCTGGGCGGCGGCGGGGCCCAGCTCCAGCCCGATCTGGTGGCCAAGATCGACTCCGCCGTCGCCACCGCCCGGCCCAACACCGGCTATGGCATGACCGAGACCAGTGGCATCATCACCTCGGTCAGCGCCGACTTCTTCGTCGACAAGCCCGACAGTTGCGGCCCGGCCATGCCCACCTTCGAGGCGCGCTGCGTCGATGACGACGGCCAGACCGTGCCGCCCGGCCATGTGGGCGAGCTCTGGGTCAAGGGCGCGCCGGTGATCAAGGGCTACCTCAACCGCCCCGACGCCACCGCCGAAAGCATCACCAACGGCTGGCTGCACACCGGCGATGTGGCCCGCATCGACGAGGACGGCTTCATCTTCATCGTCGATCGCAAGAAGGACATGGTGCTGCGCGGCGGCGAGAACGTCTATTGCGCCGAGGTCGAGGCCACCGCCTATCGTCATCCCGCCATCGCCGAGTGCTGTGTGTTTGGCGTGCCCGACGAGCGCCTGGGCGAGGAGGTCGGGGCCGCTATCCTGCTGCGCCCCGGCCATAGCCTCACCGGCGATGAGCTGCGGACCCACTGCATGGCCCTGATGGCCAAGCACAAGGCCCCCCGTTACGTCTGGTTCCTCACCGAATCCATCCCCCGCAATGCCTCGGGCAAGTTCCTCAAGCGCGCCCTGCGCGAGAGCCTCAAGGTGGAAGAAGCGAGCTAGAGGGCACCGGAAGCGCAGCAGAGTTCGTGCAACCACCGCTGTCATCCCGGAAAGGCGAAGCCTTGTCCGGGACCCATAGGCGCTGGGTTCACAGGATAGATCGGTGCGTATGGGTCCCGGCCTTCCGCCCTTGGCGGAAGCCGGGATGACATCCAGGGGTCGTCAGGTTGCGACCCAACACACGCTCTCGCAAGCGGGAAACGGAAGCCGACTAGATAGGCCCAAGGAGGCACCCCATGACCCGGCCCAATGTGGTGATGTTCATGCCCGATCAGCTTCGGGCAGATGTGGTGGGTTTCGATGTTCACCGGCTGGTATCCCCACGTCAGGGGCCATCGGACCTTGACCCACCTGATCCAGCCCCATGATCCCAATCTGCTGCGGATGTTTCGTGAGGCCGGCTATCACGTCGCCTGGGCTGGGCGTCGCGGCGATACCTACACCAAGGCTGCCCAGCCCCTGGCCACGGACCGCTACGGCTTCAGCGTCAAGCCGACGATGTTCCATCAGTTCGCGCCCGCCGATCACGACAGCGCCTGGGCCCGCGCCCACTTCCACGGCAAGCGCACAGGGGAGGGTCCCTTCCTCGACTTCGATGAGGCCGCGGTCCAGACCGCTGAGGCTTGGCTCACCGAAGGCCTTCCCGAACCGTGGGTGCTGTTCGTCGCCCTGATCTTCCCCCATGTCCCCTTTGAGGTGGAGGAGCCCTGGTATTCCCAGCACGACCGGGCGTTGATGCCGCCGCCGACCCCCTGGAAATCCACAACCGCGCCGGCGATCCAGCCCTGGCCGAGATCCAGGCCGGCTTGAAGGATCAGGTCCTGGCCTGGCTCTTCGAAACCTCCGACATCATCCCCTGGACCCCAGACCCGAGGTTCTAGTCAGCTTGGTGATGCCTGCAGGCCTCTCCAAAGTGGGGATATTCACGGCTGTCGTCTTAGTCCATCTTCCTCGAGTCTAGATCTCGGCGTGGGAGGGCCATCCTGCGCAGGCGTGGCCAGACCGGGGGGGCTGGGATGACGAAGCTGCTCGATGAAGCGGGCAATCGGCGCGATCGGCTGATCTTGCGGTGCGTGATCGAGTTCATGCTCGATGAGA
>JANPAO010000121.1:0-3569 GCA_031429955.1 Phenylobacterium sp.
AGTAGAGGTCGATCACGGCGCGCTCCCGGGCCTCTGAACGGGCCTTGCCCCCAGACTACCTAGCTTGCGGCCCGGCGCCACTGGCCTTTGACGTGCCAGAGAAGGACCCCAGCTAACGAACGGGCATCTCCCTTACGTGCGGAAGCCCCCCGTTCCCTGCCGGATGCTCACCAAAACCGTTTCATCCCGGAAAGGCGAAGCCTTGTCCGGGACCCATAGGCGCGGGGTTCTCAGGATAGGTCGGTGCGTATGGGTCCCGGTCTTCCGCCTGCGGCGAAAACCGGGATGATGGGTGGGCGGCAAAGGAGCGTTGAAGAGGGCTCGGTGCCCTGCAAGGCCAGACACATCGGGCCGTCTAACTTCGTGTCCTTCGCGCCCCTTCGTGAGCTTCGTGTCCTAGCCTTTCGGTGCCTCAGGAGAACCGGGTGTGGGGTCGATCTGCGGATGCAGCGCAAGGAAAGCCGCCGAACCCTTCAGCGACCTTCCCTTGTCCTGAAGCTGCGATGCCACCCGCTTGACAGATTTCCTGTCCGACCACAGCATCGGACCGTTCTTGCAGGGCGCATCGGCCACGGTGGCCGAAAGGGCTTGGCCCGCCTGCGACCCCGCCATTGCAGGAACATGCCCATGCCAAACCTCGACACCTTGAAGAAGCACGCCAAGCAACTGGTCCGCTGGCATCGCGACGGCTCCCACACCGTCTGCGAGAAAATCCGCCTGGCCCTGCCGCACTATGCTGAGCTCTCTGACGCCCAGATCCTGGCAGCCCCTTTCAGTCTGGCCCAGGCCCAGGAGATGGTCGCCCGCGACAACGGCGCTGAGAGCTGGGCGGCGCTGAAGGCCGGCGTTACTCCCTCGCAGGACACCACCCGATGGGCCATGCCCCGCCCGATCCTGGGGGCTAGCGAACCCACCCTATTTGTGACCGACGTCGCCGCGACCGTATCCTTCTTCGAGACGGTGCTGGGGTTCAAGACCGGTTACCTCTACGGCGAGCCACCCTTCTACGGCATGGTTGTGCGGGACGGGGCTCGGATCAATCTGCGGTGTGTCACCGAACCGGTATTTGCCGAGGGAGTCCGCGAGCGTCGAGCCTTGATGGCCGCCAGCATCAGCGTCGAAAATCCCAAGGCATTCTATCTGGAGGTCAAGGCCGCTGGGGCGCTGATCTACCAGGCCTTCCGCAAGGAACCCTGGGGTTCGCAAGGCTTTGTTGTCACCGACCCTGACGGCAATCTGATCCACTTTGGAGGTATGCGCTGAGGCTTGGGCATCACGAGGAATACCAAAGCAGCGCACCGCCTTACCATTATTGCCGAGGAGACGGGCGGTGCCTCCCGGGAGGCAGGCTGATCGCGTCGGTCCGGCGGCGCCGCAACTGACTTCTGGACTAAGTGCAATATTGTAACTACATATGACTCATGATCGGCGTCCGGTTTGAACGGGACGAGGCTAAGAACCTCTCAAATCAGCGTAAGCATGACGGTGTGAGTTTCGAGCTGGCGCGACAGGTTTTTCAGGATTCGCTGCATGTCTCGGTGTTGGAACGAGTTGAAGGTGGCGAACAACGGTGGCGAACCATTGGAGCAGTCGAGGGCTTCGTGATCCTGCTTGTGGCCCATACGACGAACGAGGAGGATGCCGACGGCGGATCGGTGGAAATCATCCGTATCATTTCAGCGCGACGTGCAGCGCCGCAAGAGAGACGACGCTATGAGAACGAAGAGGGTTAGACTCGCCCCGGAAACTCCGCCGGCATTGACCGACGCGCAGCGCGTGCAATTGGCGAAATTGAGGGCGATGCCCGATGAGACGATCGACACCGCTGATATTCCTGAGCTGTCGGATGAGGCATGGAGCGCTGGCGTCAGGGGGCGCTTCTATCGGCCCCTAAAGCAACAGATCACCGCCCGTGTGGATGCCGACGTGCTGGATTGGCTCAAGTCGCAGGGGCGGGGATATCAGAGCCGCCTGAACGCCATTCTTCGGAGGGAAATGCTGACCTCGATCAAAGCCGCGCGTCGCGCCTAGGGAGCTTTCCGAAACCTGGGAACCGGCTCTCGGACAAGCCCAAACGAATCGCCCCGGGGCTCGGGCAAAGACAATCTGGATTCTAGGGTCGGTGCGGCGGCCAATTTGACGACACACTGACCATCTTTCATACCGCCAAACCTCCCTGGGGAACGGGTCATGACCGCCAACAACCGCATCGTGCTCTCCAGCGACCACAGCGCCATCGCCCTGCGCCAGGCCATCGGCGTCCATATCGCGGCGCAGGGCTGGGGGGTGGTCGACATCGGGCCAACGGTGCCGGAGAGCACGCCCTATCCTGCGCATGGCGAGGCGGCGGCGCGGCAGGTGGCCTCTGGTGACTGCCGGTTGGGCATCATTCTATGCGGCACTGGTCAGGGCATCATGATGGCGGCCAACAAGGTCAAGACCATCCGCTGCGGCGTCTGTTCCGACCCCTACTCCGCCCGCATGATCCGCCAGCACAACGACGCCAATATGCTGGCCCTGGGGGCCCGGGTGGTGGGGGAGGGCCTGGCGCTCGACATCGTCGATGCCTTCCTGGCGGCCTCGTTCGAGGGTGGGCGGCATGAGGCGCGGGTGGCGATGATCAAGGCTCTGGAGGGGTAGGGCGGTCCCAGCAGGGCCCTCGCCCCTTCATCTGTCAGGTCGCACGCAGCAGATCAGACCCATGGGTGTTGCATTCCGCCCCCATCCCCGCGATGCAGGGCCCATGGCTGATCCCAAACCCATGGTGCTGGTGGCTGCGGCGGCCCTGATCGACGCCGACGGGCGGGTGCTGATCGCGCAGCGACCGCCGGGCAAGCAACTGGCAGGTCTGTGGGAGTTTCCCGGCGGCAAGGTCGAGCCCGGCGAGACCCCTGAGCAGTGCCTGATCCGCGAACTGGAGGAGGAGCTGGGGATCGGCGTGACCCAGGCCTGCCTGGCCCCCTTCGTCTTCGCCAGCCACGGTTATGAGTCCTTTCACCTGATGATGCCACTTTACCTGTGTCGTCGCTGGGACGGCGTGGTCACGGCCAGGGAGCATTCGGCGCTAGCATGGGTGAAGCCTGCCAGACTCGGCGACTATCCGATGCCGCCGGCCGATGCGCCGCTGGTGGCCTGGCTGCGCGATCTCATATGAGCCGCTTCCTGCGCGATGAGCGCGGGGCCACCATGGTGGAGTATGCGGTGCTGGGCGGCGTCCTGGGCATGGCCGTCGTCGCCGCCATCGGTGCCTTCCAGGGCGTGCTCTTTGGCCTGATGAACAAGGCCGCCAGCGCCATCGAGGCGGCGATCTAGCAGCCTGGGCCTCAAGCGCGGTGGACGGCCCCTCTCCCCCCAAACAAGGGTCAAAGTCCCCCTCAGTCGGCCCTACGGGCCGCCAGCTCCCCCAGAGGGGCCGCATCTGGTTTCTCAGATCCTCCCCCAGCGCGCAGCGCGATGTGGGGGAGGTGGACCGCACGAAAGTGCGGGCCGGAGGGGGATCGCCGTAGGTGACAGGTTGGCCCCCCCAAACAAGAGTCATAGTTCCCCCTCAAGCGCTACGCGCCAGCTCC
>JANPAO010000122.1:0-4464 GCA_031429955.1 Phenylobacterium sp.
GCCGGGGGTCAGATTGAGACGATGAACCCGACCATCCTCAGCGTCCGGTCGGGCCTCGACAAGCCTGCGCGCAATCAGTGGGCGGGTCAGACGCGAGACCGTTGATGGATCCATGGCGTTGTAGGCGGCCAGATCCCCGCGTGTGAGGCCTGGAAAGTGCCGGACATGGCTGAGCATTCCGAACTGGCCGATGCTCAATCCATGGCGGTTCAGGTGACTGTCGTAAACGCGGTGTATCCGACGGGCGGCCTGCGACACTGCCGAGCATGTGCAGTCGAGAAAAGCTGGTTGGTTAGGCGGCGTGCCTACAACAGGTTTGGGTGACGCCACAATCCATCCCGCCCCTGGAGCCAAAGCATGCAATTACATCAACCTGATTGAACCGGCAACAGCGCCCACCGGGGCACGCCTCTTCAGGCCGTGCCGGGACAGGAACATCGTTCCGCGCCGCCTCCCTGGAGGGACTGACCGCCATCGGGGGGATCCACCCGCCTGGCCAACCCTGGAAACCCCAGCCCCGTTGCGCTACCACCACCCCCTCAGCCGTCAACTAGGGAGCCCGCCATGATCGCCTATTCGACCCTCGGGGTGAACGACATGGCCCGCGCGGTGGCCTTCTATGACGCGGTGTTTGCACCCCTGGGGGCTGTGCGCGACACCACCAGCGACACCTGGACCGGCTATGGCCGCGCCGGGGATCGGGGCGGAAAGTTCTTTCTGACCAGGCCCTTCGACCGCCAGTCTGCCACCTCCGGCAACGGCGTCATGCTGGCCTTTCACGCCCCCGACCGCGCCGCCATCGATGCCTTCCATGCCGCAGCCCTGGCCAAGGGCGGGGTCTGCGAGGGACCGCCCGGCGTGCGCGAAGGCATGGACCCGGTCTTCTACGCCGCCTATGTCCGAGATCCCGACGGCAACAAACTCTGCGCCTTTGTTCGGAAATAGGGGGGAGGGCGTCACATTCCGTCCGCACCTCGACCGTCACTTGCGCGCCTGCGTTCGTCGGCCAAAAGCGCCGCAATCCCTTGTGGCCTAAGCCTCCGTTCGACTTCGACACACTGAAAAGAGCCTTGTCTTCCCTCCAGGCTGACGGACTATGTGCCGATGCCACCGCTGATCTCCTCTCTCAGGCCCTGCGGCCCGGTCGCTGACCCCAAGGCGGCCGACCGGGCGCGGGGGGTGCTGATCGCAGCCGCGCAGGCCGGCGGCTGGGGGGACCTGTTGGACCAGGCCTGGCCCGCCCTGGCGCCGGTGTTCGGCGCCTCGCCCTATCTCACCAGCCTGGCGCGCCGCGACCCGGCCAGACTGGCGGCCCTGCTGGAGGCCGACCCGGACGCCGCCCTCGCTGACCTCCTGACCCGCACCACAGCCTTGGCGCAGGCCCCCTGGGACGCCGCCAAGGTGGGCCTGCGCAAGCTCAAGGCCCAGGCTCACCTGCTGATCGCCCTGGCCGATCTGGGGGGTGTCTGGGACCTCGACGCGGTGACCGGCGCGCTTGCCCATTTCGCCGATGCCGCCCTGGCCACGGCCTTGGCCGTCGCCGCTCAGGCCGAGGTCGAGGCCGGTCGGCTGACCCGTCTGGGGGTGGGGGCTCAGGGTCCGGTGCCCGGCTATTTCTGCATCGCTATGGGCAAGCACGGGGCCTATGAACTCAACTATTCCAGCGACATAGACATCTCGGTCTTCTACGAGCCGCAGGCCCTGCCCCTGGCGCAAGGCGTTGAATCTCAAGGCTTTGTCGCCGCTCTGACCAACCGGCTGGTGGAGCTGATGGCGGAGAAGACCAGCGACGGCTACGTCTTCCGCACCGACCTGCGCCTGCGCCCCGACCCCTCGTCCACACCCCTGGCGGTGCCCGTCGCTGCGGCCATGGACTACTACGAAGGCGTCGGGCAGAACTGGGAGCGGGCAGCCTTCATCAAGGCCCGGGCCTGCGCCGGCGACGTGCCACGCGGCCAGGCCTTCCTGGCCGAACTGACCCCCTTCATCTGGCGCAAGAACCTCGACTTTGCCGCCATTGCCGACATCCATTCCATCAAGCGCCAGATCCACGTCCACAAGGTCGATGACCGCCTGACGGCCAAGGGCATGGACCTCAAACTGGGGCGTGGCGGCATCCGCGAGGTGGAGTTCTACGTCCAGACCCAGCAGTTGATCCTGGGCGGCCGGCACCCCGAGCTGCGCTCCAGCCGCACCCTGGAGGCCCTGACCGCCCTGGTGGCGGCAGGCCATGTCGAGGCGGCCGCCGCACAGGACATGACCCAAGGCTACCTGCTGTTGCGGTCGGTGGAGCACCGCATCCAGATGCTGGCCGACGAACAGACCCACCGCCTGCCGGAGTCTGACACCGAGCGTCAGAGGGTGGCGGCCCTCAGCGGCTTTGACCGCCTGCGCGCCTTTGATGCCGCCGTTGAGAAGACCTTGAAGCGGGTCAATGCCCGCTACGGCGAGCTGTTCCCCGACGAAGAGCCGCTCTCCTCCCGGTTCGGCAGCCTGATCTTCACCGGGGTGGAGGATGACCCCGAGACCCTCAACACCTTGTCGCGTATGGGATTTTCCCAGACTGCCCGCGTATCCCAGACCATCCGTGCCTGGCATCACGGCCATATCGCCGCCACCCGCACCGAGCGGGGCCGGGAGCTGTTCACCCGCCTGGCGCCGCGCCTGCTGGAGGCTGTCCAGGCCACCGGCACCCCCGACCTGGCCTTCCAGCGGTTCGGCGATTTCTTCGGCAAGCTGACCTCCGGCGTGCAACTCCAGTCCCTGTTCCTGGCCCAGCCGCGGATGTTTGAGCTGATCGTCCAGGTCATGGCCTATGCGCCCCGCCTGGCAACGACCTTGGCCAGGCGACCCGCTGCCCTCGACGCCATGCTGGACGGAGACTTCTTCGCCGACATCAATCTGGACGAGGACCGCCGGGTCATGGCCGCCGCCGTCCAGGCCTCCGACGGGTTCGAGGGCGCCATGGACGCCGTCCGCCGCGTGCATCGCGAACAGGCCTTTCGCATCGGCGTTCAGGTGATGGGCGGCTCGGCCACCGCAGAGATCGCCGGCCGCGCCTTTGCTGACCTTGCCGATATCTGCATCAACACCTTGGCACCTGCATCCCTGGTCGAAGCCATCCGGCTGGGGGGCCACTTCCCCGGCCAGGTGGCGGTTGTGGCCCTGGGCAAGTGCGGGTCGCGGGAGATGAGCGCGGGCTCGGACCTGGACCTGATGACGGTCTATCGCCCCGACACGCCCGAGGCCGCCTCTGCCCTCAAGGACTGGAGTGCCGATGTCTTCTATGGCCGCTTTACCCAGCGGCTGATCGCCGCGCTCTCTACCCCCACCGGAGAGGGCGAGCTCTATGAGGTGGACATGCAGCTTCGACCGTCTGGCACCAAGGGGCCGGTGGCGGTCAGCCTGACGGCCTTTCAGGACTACTATGATCGGGAAGCCGAGACCTGGGAGCTGCTGGCCTTGACCCGCGCCCGGGTGGTCTGGGCCAGCTCAGCGGGGTTTGATCAGGTGGTGCAGGACGCGGTGGAGGTGGCCCTGCGCCGACCGCGCGACCGAGGCAGGACGGCTGCTGATGTGGTCGAAATGCGCCAGCTTTTGGAGCAAGAGCGGCCACCAAAGGGGGCCTGGGACCTGAAGCTGCTGCCCGGTGGGCTGGTGGATGTGGAGTTTGCCGCCCAGTTCCTGCAGCTGAGCCACGCTGCTGACGGCGGTCCCCTGACACCCAATACGGCCACGGCGCTCCAGGCCTGCCGCACCCAGGCCCTCGCCCCGGTCGGGGTTCTGAGCGACCTGCTGGCGGCCTGGGCGCTGCAACAGAACCTGACCCAACTGCTAAAGGTGGCCTTGGCCGATGGGGCCGATCCGGCGGAAGAACCCAAGGCCTTCAAAGTTTTGCTAGCCCGCGCCGGCGGTGCTCGGGACTTCCGGTCTCTCCGTGCCAGCCTGACCCGGGTTCAAGGTGCCGCGCGGCGGGCCTACCTGTCGGTCGTGCAGGCCTGAACTGCGGGCGGGTCAAGCCGCCGCAATGGCTGCCAGGACCGCCGCGTTCTGGCGGATCGGCAGGGAGAAGCTGACCATGGTGCCTTCACCAGGCGCGCTCTGCATGTCCAGGGACCCGCCGTGCATTTCCACCAGGGACTTGGTAAGCGCCAAGCCCAGCCCGGTTCCCTGGGCGGTCTTGGAGTGCTGGGTCTCCACCTGCTCAAAGGGCTGGGCCAGCCGGGCCAAGTCCTCCTGGGCGATGCCGATGCCGGTGTCCTGCACACTGATGCGGATGCGTTCTCCCAGCGGGTCATTGCGGCCCTCAGCCCTGACCGTCACCCGCCCGCCACGGGGTGTGAACTTGATGGCGTTGGAGAGCAGGTTCAGCAGCACCTGCTTGATCGCCCGGTAGTCAGCTTCGATCTCGGGCAGGTGTTGCGGGAAGTCGATGCTCAGGCTCAGGCCGGTGGCCTCGGCGCG
>JANPAO010000123.1:0-4102 GCA_031429955.1 Phenylobacterium sp.
GGCATCGAGGCTCTGGCGTCGCAGGTGGCGGTGCTGGTGATCGTTGATGTGCTGTCCTTTTCCACGGCGGTGGACATTGCCGTCGGTCGCGGCGCGCGCATCTATCCCTTCCCCTATGGAGATCCCGAGGCGGCCAGGATCGCCGCTGACAACGTCGGAGCAGTAGCCGCCACGCCGAAGCGGGCTGCGGGTGGACAGTTGAGCCTGTCCCCGGCCAGCCTGCGTGCGTTGAATCCTGGCGATCGTCTGCTGTTGCCCTCTCCCAATGGTTCACGCCTGTCCCTGGCCTGCGGAGACACCCCGGTGCTGACCGGTTGTCTGCGCAACGCCAGCGCGGTGGCGGCCAAGGCGCGGGCCTTAGCGGGGTCTTGGGATATCGGCCTTATCCCGGCCGGCGAACGCTGGCCCGACGACAGCCTCCGGCCGGCCATCGAGGACCTGATCGGGGCGGGAGCCATTATTGAGGCCCTGGGCAGGGAGGTGACCTCCGAGGCCCGGATCGCCCGCGACGCCTGGCGCAGTGCCCGCCCTGACCTGCGACAGGTGATCGTCAATTGTCTGTCAGGCCAGGAACTTATCGAGCGCGGGTTTCAAATCGACGCCGATCTGGCCCTTGAGTACGACGTCAGCCGCGCTGCGCCGCAATTAACTGACGGGGCCTACTAAGCCGCCATTGTCGCTCTGGCCCGACACCTCCGCAGCGACGGTGCCAAATCGATTTGGGCCCGCCGTTCCCTTTAGGAGGAGGAATACGATGAAGACCAACTCCCCCAGGATGGGAACGAGGCGGATCAGGATCCACCATCCTGACCTGTTGGTGTCGTGCAGCCGGCGCACGGTGACCGCCAAGCTTGGAATGAAGGTGTAGAGTATGAAGACAAGAAGGCCGAGTTGGGCAATCGGAATGGCGACGAAGCCGATGCTGTCGCGCGCAGGGCTCTCACCGAACCGCGTTACCCCAATAAAGACCGTTATCAGGAGGACTACAACAAGAGATACGCCGGCCTGAAGCAGAACAAAGAGCCAGTACTCAGAGCGGTCGGAACGACCCTGAAAGTCCGCATAGCGCCGCAGCGGCAGGAACATCTTGCTCATGTGGCCCCCCTCAATCGAGAGAGTTTATCTGACGTCCGACAGACTGCAACCCTGGGTGCGCAAGCAGCCTACTGAACCGGCTTAGGCGCAAACCCTGGGGTGGGCGCGGTGGCTTGGGCCAGCGGGCTCGGGGCCGGTTGCGGTGGGGTCACGGGGCGCTGGAACTTCAGGCTGCGACCCTGGAAGAAGGCGCCGGTCTCCATGGCGAGCTGCTCATGGGTGATGTCGCCGTCGATATAGGCGGTACCGTAGAGGCGGACCTGCTTGGCGGTTACCGAGCCGATGATCCGGCCGCGGGCCTCAATGGCCTCGGCATAGACACCGCCCTCGATATGGCCAGTCTCGCCCACCGTCAGCTTGCCGACCCGGACATCGCCGCGCACGACACCGTCGATGTGAACCTCGCCCTCGCCGGTGACATTACCCTCGATGGTGATGTTCTCGGAGATCAGGGAGGCAGCCCGAGGGGCCTTGCGCTGCGCCGCAGGATCGGCTGCCAGAGGGGCCGGGACATTGTCGAACTTCACTGGGGGCTTGGCGGGTGTCTTGGAGGACTTAGAGAACATAATCGCCGGCTTTCACGAAACGGTCGGGGTTTTGGGCGCGTCCATTGACCCAGACCTCATAGTGGAGGTGCGGACCGGTGGAGCGACCGGTTGACCCCATCGCTGCAATTCTCTGGCCAACCCCCACCCGCTGCCCAGGACTGACGCCAAAGGCCTGAAGATGGGCATATCGGGTCTTGAACCCGCCGCCGTGGTCGATCTCAAGGGTATTGCCATAGCCCGAACGCACCCCGGCAAAGGACACGACGCCCGGGGCAGTGGCATAGATTGGCACACCAAAGCCGCCGGTGAAGTCCAGGCCAGAGTGGAAGGCCGGCCGTCGGGTAAAGGGATCAAAGCGCACGCCAAAGCCGCTGGACTGGCCGGTGTGGTTGGTGGGGCGGGCAAAGGGTAGCTTGGCTGCGGCCTCCGCCAGGGCAGTCGCCTCTGACATATTGGTGGCCGCATGTTGGATGCGCACCGCAAAGCCCTCATCGACATCCAGAACCGCAGCCAGGGCGCGAGGGTCCTTGGCCTCAATCAGCGGCCCCCCGAGGGATCCGCCCCTCGGGGTGTAGTTGCCCGGCGTCAGGCCCGCCAGCCGGAAGGCCAGGCGCAGGCGGTCGGCCCGGCTCTTGGCGAAATTGTCAGCGGCGTCGATCAGCCGTTCCTGGCTTGCCCGGACCAGTTCGATACGCCGCATGGGGCTGGCATCGGTGGGGACCCGTGCCGCACGCTGAATCGTCGGAGCCAGGGCGGCGTCGAGGCCGCGGGTACCTTTGGCGTCCGTCAGCAGCATGGCCAGGGCGGCGTGGCGCTTTTCGATGGTCATGGCCAGTTCATCCACCGAGCCATTGGTGGCATTCAACTGGGCGACGGCGCTGTTCAGCCGCGCTTGGCGGTCGGCGATCCAGCGTTCGTACTTGGCCTGGGTCCTGGCGATCTCCTGATCGGTCGCCGACAGGGCCATGGCGTTCACCATCATGGCCGCTGTGCAGATGCCCATCCAGAGGGCGCAGACCCCCAGCAGAGAGGCGAAGGTCAGTTGCCGACCGGTCGTCAGGACAAAGGCCCGCATCTCACCGCCGGAGCGGACATAGAGGTGCCGTTCAGGGAACAATTCTTCCAGAGAACGGCGAAGGCGCGAAAAGCGTGACATACACACCGCGTCGGCTACAGGACTGAAGTCCGGCGATATGCCTTGAGAATGCCACAACGCGCAAGGGGCTTCCCGCCACGGGAGAGCACGTGTCGTTGCGTATAAGTCTTAACTGAATTGGTTAATCCCAGGTAAACCGGCGCGCCAGTCCCAAGGGCGCATCCCTGGGTAGCTAGGCTGCAAATCCCTCTGGCCGCGACAAATCTACCACAGGCGCGACCGCTGCGCGCCTGCCCCGGAGGTGCGAACCTAGGCTCCGAGGCCCTGGACCGCCCGCAATACATCCTCGGCGTGGCCCGGTACCTTCACCTTGCGCCAGATCCGCGCCAGCTTTCCATCGGCCCCGATTAGGAAGGTGGAGCGCTCGATGCCCATGTATTTGCGACCGTACATGTTCTTCTCGACCCAGGATCCGTAGCGCTCGATGACCTCGCCTTCGGGGTCAGATCCCAGGGCCACGCCCAGCTCATACTTGGCCGTAAATTTCGCGTGACTGGCGACGGTGTCCTTGGAGACCCCCACCACGCTGGCCCCGGCCTTGGCGAAGTCGGTGGCCAGGGCGGTAAAGGCCTGGGCCTCCTTGGTGCAGCCGCTGGTGTCGTCCTTGGGGTAGAAATAGAGCACCAGGGCCTTGCCCTTGAAATCGGCCAGGGTGAGGGGGCCAGTGGCACCCGCCAGTTGAAAGTCTGGGGCCAGCGTGCCCTCGGTCAGGTCGGTCATGGTGGGTCCTCAAGCTCTCGGCGCACGACCGGATGGGGCCGCGCGCCCTGCGACAGTCATATAGGTTTGATCAGCACGATCTTCTTCTTGCCGGCACCCAGCTTGATGACGCCATCTATCAGGTCCGCCGGGGTCAGGGTCCGATCTCCGTCGCTTTCGGCCGCATCATTGACCCGAAGGCCGCCGCCCTTGGCCAGGCGGCGGGCCTCGCCCCGGGAGGTTGCCAGACCCGCGTCCGTGGCCAGAGCCGCCAGCACCAGGCCCATCTCCAGGTCGGTCATCGCCACGTCGAAGGTCGGCAGGTCTGACGACAAAGCCCCGTCCTCGAACGCCCGACGCGCAGCCTCAGCCGCCTTGGCCGATTCCTCGGGGCCGTGCAGCATCGTGGTGGCGATATTGGCGAGCGCCTTCTTGGCCTCGTTGATGTCGGCCCCTTGCAAGGCCTCGTAGGCCTCGATCTCCGCCAGGGGCAGATCGGTGAACAGCCGCATGAAGCGACCGACATCGGCGTCCTCGGTGTTGCGCCAGAACTGCCAGTATTCGTAGGGGCTGCGCATGTCGGCGTTCAGCCAAACCGCCCCGC
>JANPAO010000124.1:0-4948 GCA_031429955.1 Phenylobacterium sp.
CACATGGAAGACATCAACGGCCCGCTTGGGCTCGTCGATCAAGGCCCTCAAGCGGGCCAGACCCCGCTCATGTCCCCCGATCAGGTGGTCGATCCGGGCGTGCAAGCCGTGGAAGGGGTCATTGTGGGCAGGAAGAACCAGCACGTCGTCGGGCACCTTGGTCTTGATGCGCGCCAGGGAGGTCAGCCAGTCGGTCAAGGGATCACCCCCCGGCTCGGTGGGAAACACCGACACATTGGAGGATATTTTTGGCAGCACCTGATCCCCACTGATGAGCAGCTTCAGGTCGGGGCAATAGAGGCAGGCGTGCTCAGGCGAGTGGCCTGAGCCCATCACCACCCGCCAGAGGTGCTCGCCAATGGGAATCTCATCACCCTCGGAGAGGCGTTGAAAGCTGGCCGGCAGGGCATGCAATCCCTTGCCAAAGCCGCCGAACCGCGCCCGATAGCTCTCGATCTGCTCTTCATTCCAGCCGGCGCCACGGTAGAAGCGCAGGGCGTCCTCCGGCGCTTCCCGGCCGGTGTCGGCGGCCAGGTTGTGGCACATCAGGAATTCCAGGCGGCTGATCCACAGTCGGCAGTCAAACTTCCGTGTCAGCCAGCCGGCCATGCCGATGTGGTCTGGATGCATGTGGGTGACGAAGACACGGGTCACCGGCAAGCCGCCCAGGGACCGGGCAAAGGCTTCGCGCCAGGCCTGCATCGTATCGGAGCCGCCCATGCCCGTGTCTACGATGGCCCAGCCGGCACCCTCGCGAATCGCCCAGACATTGATGAAGGCCAGGGACCCACCCAGAGGCATCCGCAGCCACATCACCCCGGGCGCGACCTCAAGGGCCTCCCCGGTCTTGGGGCCTCGCTCGAAGGGGTAGCTCAGCTTGGGGCGGGCCTGTTCGACCACCGCTTCCTCAAATCCGTCCCGCATCACCCGCCACTCCCACCGATATCGCGCCATTCTCGCGCCACAGGGGGTCTGTATCAAACCGTAATACCGTCATCGCGCGATCAGTTCAGCGCAGGTTCACGCCAAACTTGATTTGAAGCACGCAGGGGCGCTTAAGTCCGCCCAGAGGTTCTACCCTAGGAGAGATCACGACCATGAGGTCATTCGGAATCGGGCTCGCTGCGGCCCTGTTTGTCGCGGTGATGGCGCCCGCCGCTGTCGTTTCGGCCGCTAAGAAGCCCGTTGAGGAAGTCACCGCTGCGGCCAGGGCGCAGGGCATGGCGGTCGCACCGGCCGCCGCGGCCGCTGCTGGAATCACCTGCAAGGTCACCGACGCGCGCTTTGTCGGAAAGGTCACCGACAAGAAGGCCAAGACCGAGACCAACTATATCGAGGTCGACTGCGACCAGGGTCCCGGCTTCATCATCTCCGCTGCGACAGGCGCGAAGCCGACCGCCTTCACCTGCATTGAGGCCAATACCCCGCAGCCCGATGGCAAGCCAGCAAGCCTGCCCTGCAAGCTGCCGGGCAATGCCGATCCGAAGTCTGATCTCGCCGCCTACATCGCCAAGGCGGGCATCGTCTGCACGCCCGACCAGGCGCGCGGTATCGGTCAAAGCACCACCACAACCTTTATCGAGCTCTCGTGCCTTGGGGGTCAGGGATACGTGCTGCAGACCAGCGCCCCGGCGGACATCGCCAAGAAGGTCGAGGCCAACAACTGCCTGCTCTACGATGAGAGCACCAGCAACATCCAGTGTACCCTGCACGACAAGGCCTTCCGCCTGAAGGCGGTGGACACCTTCGTCGCCGCCTCCAAGAACAATTGCGTCGTGAAGGACCGTCGCTATGCGGGCCTCTCGCAGTCTGGTGCCCTGTTCTACGAGACCTCCTGCGCCGACGGCAAAGGCTACATGTACAAGATCGAGAAGGGTCAGCTCACCCAGACCCTGCCTTGCGAAAAGGCCTCCATGGTGATGGGTGGCTGCGAACTGACCAATGTGAAAGAGGCCGAAACCGCCCAGGCCGGGCTCTATACCCGCCTGGCCAAGGGTGCGGCCTTTGACTGCGAAGTGACCAAGTACGCCCCCTTCCCCTCTGCGCCGGAGTTGGACGTGGTGGAGATGGCCTGTGGCAATCGACCCGATGGCGGCGTCGGGGTGTTCGGGGGTCCGGGTGTCAAGCCGATCGTCTACGACTGCGCCCGCGCGCCGATGGCCGGTTACCGCTGCTCCTTCAGCAAGCCCGAAGCTGCCTACAGCATCGTGACGGGCGATCTGCGCAAGATGGGCAAGAACGAGTGCGCGGTGTCTTCGAGCCGCTATATCGGCAAGACCACCAAGAATACCCACTACCTGGAAGTCGGCTGCTCCGACGGCCTGAAGGGCTACATCCTGGAATACACCATCGCACCCCTGGCCCCGGTGGGCGTCATTGGCTGCGCCTTCTCCAAGGACTGCAAGCTGCCGGGCAACACCTGATCGCGAGATCAGGTCTGACCAGATCGAGGCCCGTAGGTTGCACCTGCGGGCCTCTTTTCTTGGGGGTCAGATCGCCGCCTCGATGAACTTTGGGCCGGGCTCAGTCATGGCCCTGGCAAAGGCGGTCTCAAACTGCTCGGCCGTCTCGCAGCGAACCGACGGCAGGCCCATACCCTTGGCGATGGAGACCCAGTCCAGCTTGGGATCGCCCAGGTCCAACAGCTTGGAGGCTGAGGGTCCGGGGTTGCCTGAACCCGTGCGGCCCATCTCGATATTGAGGATCCGGTAGCTGTGGTTGGCGAAGACCACCACGGTCACGTCGAGGTTCTCGCGCGCCATCGTCCACAGGCTCTGGACCGTGTACATGCCCGCCCCGTCGCCATTGAGGGAAATCACCTTGCGGTCCGGTGCCGCGACGGCCGCTCCGATGGCGAGCGGCATGCCGATGCCGATGGCCCCTCCCGTCAGGGACAGCACCTCGTGCGGGGCGGCCGTCATGCAAGGGACCGCCACACCTCCGCCGGATGTCACCGAGTCATCACAGATGATCGCCCCTTCGGGCAGGTGCCGGGCGATGGAGAGGCCTGCGCTTTGCGGGGTCATGCCGCCACTGGGGGCGCTGTCAGGTTTTTGGAGGGACTGGCTCGGGCCGCTGGCTGGGGCACCAAGGGCATCGGCCAGCGCCTCAAGCGCGGCCACTGTGTTCGTGGATCGGTCAGCCAGGGTCAGGGTCGCACAGCCCTCGGGCACCAGGACGCTGGGCCGATCTGGATAGGCGAAGAAGGCCACGGGCGTGGTGGTTCCGACATAGACCATCAGGTCGGTGCCGGTCAGGTCGGCCAAGGCGGCCTCGCCAAAGTACGGCATGCGGGCCGGGGCAAAGACCCCCGCGCCACGCGGCTGGCGCGCGACAAAGGTGTCGGCCATCACCCGGACGCCAGCGGCCTGTAGGCGAGCCGCCTGGGCCAGGGCCTCGGTGCGCACGGCCCGGCCACCGATCAGGACCACGGGCTTGGTCGCTGACCTTACAGCCTTGGCCACCGCCTCGACCGTTGCGGAGTCTGGGGCCGTGAGCGCCGGGCGCGCAGCCGTGACTCGGGTCTGCCGGGTCTCAAGCCAGGCGGAGTCCGCCGGCAGGATCAGGCTGACGGGGCCGCCAGGGGGGCCATAGCTGGCGGTGATCGCCTCGGCGGCAAGAGCTGCGACGCTATCGGGGGTGTCGGCCGACTTCACCCAGACCGAGTTGGGTGCGACGATGGCCGGAATGTCGGAGTTCAGCGGTGCATCATACTGGCGGTGATAGGTGGCATGGTCACCGATCACATTGACGATGGGGGTATAGGCCCGCCGCGCATTGTGCAGGTTGGCCAAGCCATTGCCATAGCCCGGCCCCAGATGCAGCAGGGTGCAGGCTGGCACATCAGCGATGCGGCCATAGCCGTCGGCGGCACCGGTGGCGACACCCTCGAACAGGCAGAGCACAGGGCGCATCTTCGGCTGCCGGTCCAGGGCTGCAACGAACTGCATCTCGCTGGTGCCGGGATTGGCGAAGCAGGCGGTTACGCCGTTATCCACCAGGGTTTCGATCAGGGCGTCGGCACCGTTCATGTCAGAACACCAATAGGTCAGAGGATGGGGGATCGGCGAACAGCCGCTCTATGGTCTTTGCGTGGCGCGCGCGCGCCAGGGCCTGGGCGATATAGCCCTTGTCGGTGATCTCGCCCGCACCGGCGTCGGGTGGACCCTCCAGGACCAGAGCCCGAGCGATCCTTCCGCCCGCGCCCTTGGCCTTGGCATTGAAGGCGGCGATAGCGGTTATCACATCGCCGATCACCCGCTCGCGCGGCAGGGATGGGTTGGGATAGAACAGCAGGCCGACGCTCTCCAGGCCTTCACCGCAGACCACCGCATCGGTCACCGCGTCGCCCACGGCAGACACCGCAGCAATGCGAAGCTCCCCCACCGAGACAAAGGTGCCGCTGGCCAGCTTGAAGTTCTCCGAGAGCCGTCCGTCGAAGGCCATGCCCTGCATCGGATCGTCGGGATCGATGAACCGGGCGGCATCGCCAACCCGGTAGAAGCCCTCAGCATCAAAGCTCTGGGCCGACAGCTCCGGCTTTCCGAGATAGCCCGGCGTCACCTGCGGCCCCTTGACCCGGAACTCCAGCTTTCCGTCGGTGGGAACCAGCTTGACCGTGGTCCCCGGCAGCGGCAGGCCCATCAGCCCCATCCGCCCATTCTGCCAGGACACATTGGACGCCGTCGGACCGGTTTCGGTGGCCCCATAGCCGCTGCCAAAGGTGATGCGCTCGCCCACGGTGGTGACCGCCACGGCCTGGATGCGGTCGTTGATCGCCTGGCCCAGGGCCGCGCCGCCATATTGTAGCGCCCTGACGCGGGAAAAGAAGGTTCGCGCCAGGGCCTCGTTGCGTTCCAGTTCGCCGGCAAACAGCATCCAACCGGCGGGAACCATGTTGTGATAGGTGGGCGCAATCTCCGTCAGGTTCCGCACCGTCTCGGCGAAC
>JANPAO010000125.1:0-2547 GCA_031429955.1 Phenylobacterium sp.
AACCGACTCCTACACCGCCCGTGAGCGCCGCCTGGAACTGCATGACGGCGAGATCGACGCTAAGATCGCCCTGCGGATCGCCGGCCATGCCGTGACCATCCCCGATGGCAGCCGCAAGCTGTTTGCCATTGATCGCCTGAACGTGGCCGTCGGCGACCGCATCGCCATCCTCGGCGTAAACGGGGCCGGCAAGTCGATGCTGCTGAATGCCCTGGCGCGGGCCTATGACCCTGATCAGGAACACTATGACGGCCAGGCGGCGATCCGCTTCAATCCCCAGACCCGCCTGGTCTATTTCGATCAGAAGATGGCCGACTTGCCGCTAAGGGTCAGCCTGCTGGACTACCTGACCGCCGCAGACGGGGCGACCGTCAAGGACGCCAACGCCCTGCTGGCCAAGGCGGGATTTCCCTATCACCGCATCAAGGGTCCCATCGCCGATCTCAGCCATGGCGAGCGAGCGCGCCTGACCTTTCTGAGGATGCGGCTGGCCAAGCCCAACCTCTATCTGTTGGACGAGCCCACCAACCACCTGGACATCGAGGGCCAGGAGGACCTTGAGGCCCAACTCGAGGGCTCCGACGTCGCCTGCCTGTTTGTGTCCCACGACCGCTACTTCACCCGGGCGGCCGCAACCCGCTTCCTGGAGATCCGGCGCGGAAAGCTGGTGGAGGTTGAGGGGCCTGACGACTTCTTCGAGGCGCAGTAGGCCCGCTCCCCGTCATGAGGAGGGGGAGGAAGAAGGCATCTGTGTCCTCGCCAGCACCGTAAACCCATACCTGCGAAACACCGCGCTGGCCTGGGGACCGCTGAGGAACCGCAGGAACGCGGCAGACTGCCGATGACGAGCACCCGTCACCAGGGCGGCAGGATAGACAATCCTGGGGTGGCTGGTCTCGGGAAACAGCCCGACGATCCGCACCCGGGGCTCGATCCGGGCGTCAGTGTCATAGACAATCCCCAGCGGGCTCTCGCCTCGCGCCACATATTGCAGGGCGGCTCGGACGTTTTCCGCCTGGACCAGGCGCGGGGCGACACTGGCCCAGACACCCAGATTGGTAAGGGCGGCCTTCGCATACTTGCCGGCGGGCACCTCGGGCGCGGCAAGGGCCAGCCGACCGGTGCCAAGCGCCGTGGCCAGGGGCATGGACTTGGTGATCCGCAGACGCACCGGGCTTCCCGACGGGGCAATCAGGGCCAGCCGGTTGCTCAGCAGATCCCGCCGGCTGGCGGGGTCAATCAATCGCCGGTCTGCAAGATAGTCCATCCAGGCGCTGTCGGCGGACACATAGAGGTCGGCGGGCGCGCCCTGCTCGATCTGCCGCGCGATGGCCGCAGACGAGGCATAGGCAAGCCGAACCTCCTGGCCCGTCCGCGCGCGATAGATCCCCCCCACCTCGTCCAGGGCCTCCTTCAACGAGATCGCAGCAAACACCATCACGGGGGCTTCGGCAGCCCGTGCGGGGGTCAGACCGAGGGAAAGGGCCGCCATCAGAACGGCGACATGGCGGAGGAGCGGCATCAAGAACCCTGGGGCATGGCAACGGGCGAAGGAGCTAAGTCTATCTCAGGCCAAACACCTTGGCGATCATCGGCGCATCGGCCACCACGTGCGGAGCAAAGGCGTGATACCCCAGGGCATGGACCCAGGCATTGCCTGTCCTCAGGGTGATGACGCTCTTGATCATGCCCGGTCCCAAATAGGTCAGAACCACAAACAGCAGCGAAAGGGCGGTATCGCGCGGGGTGTCGAACACCGACCAGCCCTCCACCAGGTGCATGGCGGCATAGGTCAGACCGCCCAACAGTACCGTCACCGTCGGCGAGCCGGTGAGCTTCAGATAGCGCGGCAACAGGATGGCATAGATCAGCACCATGGTGGGCAGCACCGTTCCCAGGAAGAAGACCCCGAAGGCCAGGGGCGCGGCCTTCGCCAACTGTCCGGGTGGCATCGACAGGATGCCGGGGAAGGCGCTCAACTCCCAGGCGGTCTCCAGCAGTCCCACCACCAGGATCACCAGAAAATCGTTGCCCCGGGCCGCCGAGGTCAGGTTGAGCTGCTCTGGCGAATAGCGGCGTCGAAACCAGAGATAGGGGATGACCGCAAAGGCTATGAAATTGTAGCCCATCCAGGTCCAGACCTCGCCCGGCGATGCGGGCACCGTGCACCCCACCAGGGTGCCGGCCACGTGGAAGCTGAAGGGCCGGTAACCCAGAGCCGGTCCCAGAAACCATCCGCCCGCCTGGGCCAGCATGGCATAGGTCAGCAGCAGGCCCACTTCCCAGGCCGCCCGCCTGCGGTCGGGGGCGCGGGCCGCGATATCGACCTGGCGCCGGCGGGTCAGGCCGTAGACCACCAGCATCAGCAGGAAGATCTCGATCAGGCCCACCGTGGGTGCCGCCACCTGGACCGCAAAGGGCATGGCGGCAATGGCCGGCCGATCAAAAGGCAGGTACCCTCCAGCCAGCGCCAGAACGGCCACGTGCGCGGCGATCCACAGCAGGATCGCCACCTGCCCCGCCGGATGCAGGACACTCGCCCTGGCC
>JANPAO010000126.1:0-1767 GCA_031429955.1 Phenylobacterium sp.
TGAAAGCGTGGGCCTCGCGCGCGAGCAGCTCCCGTTGCTCTGGGACTGCGATTTCATGCTCGGGGAGCCTGTCGTTCCCGGTGCCGAGCGTTATGTGCTGTGCGAGATCAATGTCAGCAGCGTGTCGCCGTTTCCGCCCTCTGCCATCGGGCCGCTGGTGGCAGCGGTAAAGCGGCGTATGGAGTCAAGGTGATCTGAAAAGCGGCGCCTGGTCAGGCATACAGCCGCGCAGGATTGTCGACAAGAATGCGCCGTACCGCGGCAGGGTCTGCGCTCCAGCGCTGGAAGTCATCCATCAACGCGCGCGTGACCGGGGCCGGCTGCAGATTCAGATGTGGCCAGTCGCTGCCCCACACCAGCTGGTTCGGGTTGGCCGCCACCAGCGCTTGCTGAAAAACCATGCCAACCTCCGGGTCCGGCGCATCGCGCAGGTTGCGGTAAGCACACAACTTCACCCAGACCCGGTGCTTGTGTACCAGTTCGAGCAACACGCGAAAGCCCGGCGCGTCAGGGCCGGCGGCATGGTTGAAACCTGCCATGTGGTCGAGTACCACGCTGATCGGCAACCCCGCCAACAGAGCAGCGACGTCCGGCAAGGCCTTGTCGTCGGTCCATAACTCGGCATGCAGGCCGGCATCGGCCATGGCGGGCGCCAGGCGCTGCAGATCCGCGATCAGGGCACTGCCTGCAAAGTTGCCGGCTGGCGCGCTGCGGTGGCTGAAGCGCAGGCCGCGTATTCCTGCAGCGCGCCAGGAGCGCAGCATGGCGGGCGTCGCATCCGCGCTGACCAGCACACCACGCCAGAGCGGCTGCATGGCGAGTGTGTCCAGCAGCAGCGTGTAGTCGGTGCCATAAGCGCTGGGATGCACCAGCACGCCACGGCCCAGGCCGAGCTGCTCCAGCAGCGCAACATAAGCAGGCTGGGTGGCTTCGGGCGGCGTATAGCTGCGCTGCCCGGCCAGCGGGTAGCGGTCATAGGGACCGAAAAGATGGGCATGGCAGTCCCATCCATCACCGCCCGGCGTGGTCATGCCGTCAGGCCCCGCCATGCTGGGGCAGCGGAAAAGCCGGCGCCACGCCCTCGGGCAGCGGGATCTCATGCGCGTTCAGCGTCATCGCCACCAGGGTGTAGTAACCCACCAACGCAGTAAGCTCCACCAGCGTGCGCGCACCAAACAAGGCCAACGCCGTGGCATAGGTGGCGTCGCTGACCGACTTGCTCGCGTTGAGCTCGCACGCGAAGTGGCAGACGGCCGATTGCCGCGCATCCATGCCGACGGGCATGGTTTTCGCCAGCAACGCGTCGATGATGGGCTGCGGCACGCCGGCGCGTTCGGCCTCGGGCCGGTGCGCGTCCCATTCAAAGGGCGAATTGCAGTGTCGCGCCGTGACCAGGATGGCCAGTTCCGACAACTCCGGCGGCAGTTGGGTGCTGTAGCGCAGCTGCGCACCCAGCGCCTGCCAGCAGTCGGCCAGCGCCGGGTTGTACAGCGCCGCACGCAAGGGTCCGCGCAGGCGGCCGCGCGGCCCGGAGACGACCTTGTCGTAGACAGCGCGCTGCTGCGGATCGAGCTCTTCGGGCGTGGGCAGATGAATGCGGGGCATGGCGTTGCGGGCTCGCGAGATCCCTGGCGTTGATTTCTGGAGGCGTTCAGCTTAGCGCGACCGGGCCGCACCGGCCAGCCAACTTGGTGAATGGCTGTATTGCGTGCGCAGTGCTGGCGGGCGCCATTCAGCCGTCGTTCCAGTCACTCTCACCCGTCAGGC
>JANPAO010000127.1:0-10160 GCA_031429955.1 Phenylobacterium sp.
CCGCCGTGGTGGGCGGGGTCCAGGCCAGTGTGCAGCGAGAGGCGGCGTCGTTTTCGCTGATGGGACGAGACCACCTGCACATTTTTCCGGCCTCTCCCTGGCCCATTGTCTCCACGGGTCTCCAGGGCCCACCCCTGGGGGTGCTTTGGAACGGCATCCAGGTCGGCGCCTTTACGCCGCAGGACCTGATCGAGGGGCTCCGCACCGGCGTGGCAGGTTGGAAGCCTGGTGCCCGGAGTTTCGCCATCCATTCGATGTTGGGCCATTCCAGCCGCGAGGTGATCGATGTGACACGGATCGCCGGCGCGGAGGCCGGGCACTACTGGACCCATGACTTCACCAGTGTCTGTGCCGGGATCCACCTGCTTCGCAACGATGTCGCCGCCTGCGGGGCTCCGCCACCGGGAAGTCCGGCTTGCGGGGTCTGTGTCTATGGCCCCCATCGGGATCTCCACATCCACGAACACACCCGGCTGTTTCGACACCTGGACCTAACGGTGGTGTCGCCCTCCCAGGTGGTGATGGACACATGGCGAAGGGCCGTCTCGCTGGACGCGGTGGAGGCCAGGGTGGAGCCCCTGGCGCGCCTGGTGCCAAAGCGTAACCGCAGGCCGGTCACCCCTGGGGGTCCGTTTCGCCTCGCGTTTCCGGGTGCCCCCTCGGTCCACAAGGGTTGGCCGATCTTCCGTGATCTGGCCCTGCATTTTGAGAACGATGATCGTTACACCTTCCTGCATCTGGGCAAGGCGACGGTGCCGGGCCTGCCCATCACCCACCATCCCGTCTCGGCAACGGCGGCCAAGCCCATGGCCATGCGCGACGCCCTTAGGCACCTGGAGGTCGATGCCGCCATGATCTGGTCCCTGTGTCTGGAGACTTTTTCCCTGACCGCTTACGAGGCCGCTGCGGCAGGTGCGGCCATCGTCACCGGCCCCGATTCGGGCAATGTCGCTGCCTTTGCGCAGGAAGGCGGCCACGGCCTGGTCCTGCAAGATGAGGCGGCCCTGATTTCGATGTTTGAGAGTGGTGAGATCTTGCAACTGGCGCGAACCCGCCGCGCGCCAACGCTCTACGACCTGGCGTTCAGCAACCTGACCGCCGACCTGATCTCCGGAGCCACGGCGTGAGGGTTGTCTGCTTCTCCAGCTTTACCTTCTCCTATCTGAACCGCGCGCGCGTGCTGTTCCAGACCCTGAAACAGCACCAGCCAGGCTGGGAACGGGTGGCCCTGATCACCGACCAGCCGCCGCCGGACTTTCGTTTCGACCCGTCCCGAGAGCCCTTTGACCGGGTGGTCTATGCCCAGGATCTGGCCATTCCGGCGTTTCCGGCCTGGCTGTTCAAGCACGACGTGGTGGAGGTCTGCACGGCGGTGAAGGGACCGTTTCTGCACCAGGCCTTGGCGGCTGGGGCTGATGCCGTGGTCTATCTCGATCCCGACACCGCCCTGTTTGCCAGCCTGGATCCGCTGGAGGCGATGCTGGGCGCCAGCGACATTCTGCTGACCCCCCACCTGTTGGACGCCAATGACACCCTGGAGGCCATTCTCGACAATGACCTCTCGGCTTCGCGCACCGGGATCTTCAACCTGGGCTTTGTGGCGGTGAGGGCCGGCGGGGAGGGGCTAAGGTTTGGCCAGTGGTGGAACGATCGGCTGCTGAGCTTCTGCTACGACGACATCCCTCGGGGGCTCTTTGTCGATCAACGCTGGTGCGACCACGTTCCGGCCTTGTTTGATCAGGTCAAGGTGATCCGCGACCCAGGTTACAACGTCGCTAGCTGGAACCTGTCCAAGCGGACCGTGGCTGTGGGTCAGGACGGGGCAATCACGGTCAACGGCCACCCCTTGCGTTTCTGGCACTTCACCAAGCTTGGTCCGACCGGGGACGCCATGACCAAGCGGTATGCCGGCGACAATCACGCGGTCTACGAGATCTGGCGCTGGTACAAGGAAGAGGTGGCCAAGACCACCGACCCGACGATCCCTGAGCGCTACTGGGCCTATGACATCTATGGCGACGGTCGGAAGATCCTCAAGGCTCACCGGGTGCTGTATCGCGACCGCCCCGACCTGCAAGCCGCCTTCCCTGACCCCTTTGATCCGGAGGGCTACCTGGGATGGTTATCCAACGAGGGGTTGGCCTGATCGCCAGGCGCGATTGACCCCTGGGCCTGACGCCCGGCCCGTGCGGCAACACGGGCATCGACGAGCGGCATCACAATATCCCGAATCGCCGTCTTGGGGGTCTTGGCGTTAGAGAGTCGGTTGGGGACGTGATGCACCTCAAGGAAGTTCATGTCCTGTCCCTGAGGGCGATAGATGGGCAGGGTCCCGCCCAAGGCGATCTGGGTCAGCTCCAGCGGATCATGCCCCGCGGCAATGGCCTTGGGGTCGGGATGGTCGAAGTGCGGCTGGGTCATCCACTGGCGTAGCTGGCTGTCGGAGATGACGTAGCAGCCGGAGATCGCGTCGGTGGTCTTCTCGAAAATGACGTCACCGCCATAACTCGGCAGGGCAAGGGTTGCTGGCCCCGCCTGCTCGGGCGAGCGGTGCTGGGGAAAGGCGGGCATGTCGAGATAGGCGCGCCAGGCGCCATCCATCCGACCCACCAGTTCAAAGCGATTGGGCTGGACGATCTTGCCTTCGCCAAAGGCGGCATGAAAGGCGGCAACCTTTTGGAAGAAACGGGGATCCAGCAGCGCCGTGTCATCCTCAATGAACAGGTAGTAGTCGTACTGCCCGACGAACCGCGCGAAGGTACGCCGACAGTGGTATCCCAGTTCGCGTGGTGACCCCTCTGAGAACTCGTGATCCACCACGGTGTTGGTGGAGATCAGGTCCAGCAGGTTGTTTTCCGGCACCGTGACCAGGATGACACTCCCCGACACCGTCTTGCTGGTCTGTCGCACGCTTTCCATGGCCAGCGTGTTGGGAGATCCCAGGATGAACTGGCTCGACTCCAGAATGGCCACCAGGTTGCGCAGGCAGTACCCCATCTGGATGCTTCTGGATGCGGGGGTGTCGGTATTGGAGCCATTGATCACCCCGGAATCCTCAGCATTGCGCCGAAAATAGTGGGGAATGCAGGCCAGGACTCGCAGCATGGGTCGGGATTCCGAGATCAGGGTCGGTTCACAGGTGACGTGAATTCTTGGGCCGGTGCAAACCGAAATGGGGGAAGGCGAGAACAAGTCCTCGCCGATCAACTTGCGCTGAAGCAGCCCCATGCCTACCGTGCCGGTCCCCAGGTGCACACGGCTGTTTGATGCGAATTCTCGTTACCATCGCCCACTATTTCCACGCCGAGCCGGACTCCCGTCATGGCTCCACCAGTGAGGCGCGGCGCGAGGATCGGCGGCGGGCCATTGAGGAGGTGATCTGCGCCTATCGCGGGCAGTTTGGTACGACCACCACGATGGATGTCGGGACCCGGAGCTTTCAGCCCGGTGTGGGTTCGGACGATGACTTGGACATCATCATTGCCACCACCAACGAGCGGCACCTGCTGACACCGGAGTTTTGCCGGAAGTATGGCGCCAAGGTCGCCAAGTTCGAGCTTGAGAACCCGCGCATGTTGGGGTTCAGCGCCCACAAGATCATCGCTGAACGGGCCAATCGCTATGATCTGTTTGTCTTCAGCGAGGATGATCTGAGGGTCAATGATCCCAGTTTCTTCTCCAAACTGGCCTGGTTCAACCAGACCTACGGCCCTAAGCGGGTGCTGTCGCCCAATCGGATCGAGTGGAACCCCAGGGCACCCACGCTGAAAACCTATATTGATGGGGATCTGATCGCCAAGATCGCCGACAACATGGTCGGGTTCGTGCCCGATGAAGATGCGCTCTACGGCGCTCCCCTGAGCCGACAGACGGTGTTCCGCCGCGCCCGCAACCCCCATTCCGGCTTCTTTGCCCTGACCCGCGATCAGCTGAACTACTGGATGCGCCAGCCCCATTGGATGGACCAGGATGTCAGCTTCATCTCGCCCCTGGAGAGTTCGGCGACCCTCGGCGTGGCAAAGACCTTTTCGATCTACAAGGCCTATGGCCGGTCGGCTGGGTTCCTGGAGATCGAGCATATGGACAATGGATTCTCGAATCTGAAGATGCCTGTCATTCCCCCGCTCTAGCCGTGACCGCTTCCCAAGATCCCCCTGATCTGGTCGCCAAGGTCGAGCGGCTGGCCCTGCGCCACACCGCCTTGCGTGAGGAGGTGCAGCGGGTTCAGACCGCTGAGGCCCTGACCCGGACACGGCTGACCCAGGCCTGGGCTCAGGCCTTGGTCGGCGAAGCTGAGGCGCGCACCGAGGCCGGTGCCGCAGCGATGCGGGCCTACCGCGCGGTGGCGGAGGAGTTTCCCGCACGTCGCAACCGCATCAAGCGACGCCTCGACGCTGAGCTCGCTCGCCTTGGGAGTCACGGCGCGGCTCTGATCATCGCCAGGTCAGGTCTGTGGACGGGCCGACTTTCGACCCTCCTCGCCTACACAAGGCACAGGACCGACCCGACCATCGAGCCGTCGGCGCTGTTTGACCAGGCCTGGTACCTGGCCGCCTACCCAGATGTCGCTGCGGGATCGATGGCCCCTCTGGCCCACTACATTGCCCACGGTGGCCGGGAGGGGCGGTCGCCCCACCCCCTGCTGGATGTCAACTTCTATGCGGTTCAGAACCGGGCTGACCTGGATCGCACCGGCCTCTCGCCCTTGGAACATTTCGTCCACATGGGTGCTGCGCGGGGCTGTGATCCACACCCGCTGTTTCGCATCGACCACTATGTTAGCCAGGCCCCGGACCTGACCCTGAGCGGTGAAAATCCGCTCGTCCACTATCTCCGGGAGGGCTGGCGCCGGGACCTGACCCCCCACCCCTTGTTTGACGCGGCTTGGTACCGAGGCGGTTTGCCATGGGCTGAGGCCCAGACGCCCCCCTTGATTCACTTTCTGACTTCCGGATCAGTGCAGGGCCGAAAGCCGCACCGACTGTTCGATCCTATCTGGTATCGGCAGCAATACCCCGATGTGGAGGATGGCGGTTTTGAAGCCCTGACCCACTATGTCACGGCAGGGGGGCGTGAGGGCCGAAATCCGGGACCCTGGTTTGACGCACCCCGCTACATGGCCCTGCGCGGCGATCAGCTTCGCAGCGATGTCGATCCCTTGACCGACTACCTGCAGGGTGGCGCCTGGACCGTCGCAGAGCCCATCCTGACGGACGCCACCGATCCTCGCTTGACGCCCCTGGAACACTGGGCGGCACGCGCCGACGCGCGTTAGATTCCCAAGGCGTGAAGCTGGTGCCAAATGTCGCGATAGTAGCCCTCGACATAGTGGAAAGGACTGAGCCCCCAGCGGTGGCGTACATCCGCTACGATCAGGGCGGGATCTGCCTGGACGCGATGGGCACCGGTCAGGGCCGCAAACTGCGACTGGTAGCTCCCCAGGAGATCATTGTGTGCGTCGAGCCGTCCGAGATTGCCCTCGAAGATCATCAGGTCGCGATCGAAGGCCTGAGCCGCGCCTTCGCCATCCAGGTAGGTCTCCGCCCAACGGGACTCATGCAGGATCAGGCAGGCTGAGCTCAGGGGAGTCTGCGCGATCAGACCGGCGATTTGCCGGCAAGCTGCCTGCCATAGGCGCCCGCAGTCGGCAGAGGTTCTTGGCACGATCCGTGCATCGGCCAGCGCCGGCTGCCTCCGGTAGCCGCTGGCCTCCAACTCCCAACTGTGGGTCGCCAGGGTGTCGCCTGTCGCCAGCAGATCGAAGCGTTCATCGATGAAGTCGAAGATCAGATGGGTAGGGCGATGAGCCACCAGGGTCGCAAGCGCGGTCTTGGCCAGGTCGTCGCACACCGCCCGGTGCTGGTGCCGGGTCAAGCCTGCCGGCGGATCGACCGTGACCTCGATCCCCGCCACCGGCCGCGCCAACAGGCTGGGCAGGCTGGTGCGCGAAATGTAGAGCAGGTCCTGAGGCGCTTGGCCAAGGATCGGCCACAAATCTCGGGTTATGCAGCTTCCGACGATCGCCACTCTGGCCACGGGCGCGTGCCCTTTCATTCAAGGTTCGCTAGTGTTGCTTATCACAGCCGGCTCTGTCGCCACCCTTGCCGACCGGGCGCGGCATTGACATCACGAGGGCTGCCAAGCATGTGTCGCGGCCTCTATTCGCCTGCTGCCTTCTCGGCTGGCGCCAATGACCGGCGTTGCGCTCCATCGCCTGCAAGTAACGAGACGGCCTGGCGCCCATGAATATCCTAACTCTGTTTTCCTCCAAGCAGCCTGACAACCCTCTGACGCGCTCGATCCGCGAGGGGTATCCGTCGCTGTTTGCTGCCTTCGTCTTCACCTTTGTCTCCAACCTGCTCTACATGGCCCTGCCGCTCTACACCTTCCAGATCTATGGGCGGGTGATGACCAGCGGCAGTGTGCCCACCCTGCTGGTGATCACCTTCGGGGTCCTGGCGACCTTTGCGGTGTCCAGCGTGATCGAGCACTATCGCTCCAAGGTGCTGATCAATTTCGGCGTCGTGATGGATCAGCGGGTTTCGGGCCACGTTTTCTCAGCCCTGTTTGACGGTGTGGCGCGGGGCAATCCCGCTGCGCGGTCCCAGGCCCTGCGCGACCTCGACAGTTTCCGGCAGATGCTGACCGGTCCCACCTTCGGGGTGGTGTTTGACCTGCCCTGGATGCCGATCTTCATGGTGGTGCTCTGGGTAATCGACCCCGTCGTCGGCATGGTGACCTTGATTGGGGCCATTGTGCTGGTGGTCCTGACCCTGGCCCAGGATCGCATCACGCGGCCGATGTTGAACGAGGCCAATGAGGCGGCCCTGCGTAGTTACGCTTTCACTGACGCGGCCCTGCGCAACAGCGAAGTGGTTCGCGCCATGGGCATGGTTGAGCCCCTGGGGGGTCGTTGGGCGGTGTTTCGCCAGGTGACCATGGACCGCAGCGCAGAGGCCAGCTCCCTGGCCAGCGCCATCTCCAATGTCAGCAAGTTCTGGCGCCAGGCGATTCAGATGCTGATCATCGCCATCGGGGCCTATCTGGTGGTGAAGGGGACCATCCACTCGGGCCTGCTGTTTGCCAATATGATCCTGGCGGCCCGCGCCCTGCAGCCGATCGACCGCCTGGTGGGGTCCTGGGACGGGATGCTGCAGGGCACCCGGTCCTATGACCGGCTGATGACCATGTTTGGCGACTACAAGCCCGGCAAGCCTGTGACCGGTCTGCCGCGCGCCACCGGGCGGCTGTCGGTGGAGGCGGTCAACTATGCGCCCCCCGGTGCCAACCGGTTTGTCATCGCGGCGGTGAACTTCAAGATCGAGCCCGGCGAGATGCTGGGAATCATCGGCCCCTCGGGCGCGGGCAAGTCGACCCTGTCGCGGCTGATGATGGGGATCTGGCAGCCCAGCAATGGCAATATCCGGCTGGATGGCGCCGATGTCTTCACCTGGGATCGCCAGGATTTCGGCAAGAACGTCGGCTATTTGCCCCAGGACACCGAGCTGTTTGCCGGCACCATCCGTGACAACATCGCCCGCTTCCAGCCGGGCATCGACGACGCCCAGGTGATGGCGGCGACTCAGCTTACCGGCGTCCACGAGCTGATTCTGCGGCTGCCCAAGGGCTATGACAGTGATCTGGGCGAGAGCGTCCACCTGCTGTCAGCCGGCCAGAGGCAGAGGATTGGCCTGGCCCGTGCCGTGCTGGGCAACCCGGCCCTGGTGGTGCTGGACGAGCCCAATGCCAGCCTGGATTCCGAGGGCGAGGATGCCCTGATGAAGACCCTTGATGCCCTGAAGGCCTCGGGCGTCACCGTCGTGGTGGTGTCCCACAAGCCCAATCTGTTCCGGGCAGCCGACAAGATCCTGGTGCTCAAGGAAGGCCGGATGGAACTGTTTGGTCCCCGCGATCAGGTGCTGGCCCGGTTTACCCAGCCTGCGGCGGTTCCCGCCATCGGAGCGGTGCGATGAGCCAGGAGCTCGGTCCCCTCAAGCCCTATCTGGCCCCGGCCTTCAGCGGCACCGACCAGGCGCTGGATCCCGATCTGAAGCGCAAGCTGCGCCAGCCGATGATCATCGGGGGCGGCGTGGTGGCGATCTTCGTGGTAGGCACCTTGATCTGGGCGGCCGTGTCGCCGGTGCGCAGCGCCATCACGGCCTCGGGCCTTGTGCGGGTCGAGGCCAATCGCAAGGTGGTCCGCCACCGCGAAGGCGGCACCGTCAGGGCCATCTCGGTGCGGGAAGGCCAGCATGTCACCCTGGGCCAGACCTTGATCCAGCTGGACGACGTCCAGCCCCGGGCCTCGGTGGACGTGTTCCAGAATCAGTATGACGCGGCCGCCACCCAGGTGGCGCGGTTTGAGGCCGAGGCCCGGGGCCGCCGCATCCTGAGCTTCCCCGCCGACCTCACCAGCCGGATTTCCGATCCCCGCGTGGCCGGCATGATCGCCGACCAGCAACTGCTGTTTGCCACCCGGTTGCAGTTCTTTGAGAGCCAGGCTGACGTGCTGGCCCAGCGCCAGAGTCAGATCGAATCACAGATCGGCGGGGTCCAGGCCCAGCTGGCGGCCTTGGACGAGTCGGTTCGGCTCACCAAGGAGGAGCTGGCCGGCTACCAGACCCTCTACGAGAAGGGCTACGCCCCCAAGACCCTGATCCTGCGCTATGACCGCAGTCTGTCGGACCTGGCTGGCCGTCGCGGGGCCCTGACCGCTGAGATCACCCGCCTGCAACAGCAGAAAGGCGAGACCCGGCTGCAGCTCAATGCCCTGCGCGATCAGCGAATCAGTCAGGCCGCCGAGGGCCTGCGCCAGATGCAGGCCTCGGTCTCCGACATCTCCCCGCGACTTACCGCCGCGCGCCAGACCCTGAGTGGCACCACGGTGCGCTCCCCGGCCGACGGCTATGTGCTGGATCTCAGCCAATCCACCATCGGCGGGGTGGTCAGCCCCGGCGAGGTGCTGATGAACATCGTGCCGGCCGATGCGCCCCTGATCATCTCAGCCAAGATCAAGCCCGCCGACATCGACGACGTAAAGGTGGGCATGAAGGCCCAGGTGCGGCTGACGGCCTTCAACTATCGCAAGGTTTCCCCGGTGGAGGGGGATGTGGTGGCGGTCTCCGCTGACCAGCTCAGCGACGCCAAGACCGGCGAGGGTTTCTTCCGCGCCGATGTACGCATCCCCCCGGCCCACCTGGCCAAGCTGCCCAAGGGCGCCAAGCTCAGCCCCGGCATGCCCGCCATGGTCTCCATCGTAACCGGCACCCGCACCATCCTATCCTATGTGGTCAGCCCGCTTACCGACACCATCCGTGACTCCCTGAAGGAAGAGTGACGGGCAAGGCGCGCTCCGCATTTCCCCCCTTGATCGTCCTCCTCGAGCTTGTCCCGAAGACCCATGATCGCCGAGATGCTGCAAGAATCCCAAGCCCCATTCCTGCCCCCAAACCCCCCCCCAAGACGGTATGGTTTACCCAACGTATTTGCAGTTGCGCATTCCTGAGGGTTCCGATAGGTGTCTCACGGGCTCGTTTAACCTTCGCCACGACTGTGTTGTGGGGGTTGGTAAGGACTTCCTGGGACCGTGCCATTCGGCAAGGGTGGCCAGGCGCTTTCAGGCGGTCCGCATGACACATGACTGGAGAGACTCATGGCTATTTACTATTTTGACGTAATGACCGCCGCGAACGCCTCGGCGTTCGTTGCCGGCACCGACACCCTCGTCTTCGACAGCGCGTCCAGCGCGCAGAAGGTCTCCGTGGCCTATGTTGCTGCGGTGGGCGCAAGCCCGGCCCGCGTCGATGTGACCTATGCCGGCAAGACCCTTGGCTTTGCTCAGAGCGCGCCCGACATTACGCAGACCACGCTTGGCGACGGCACTGTCCTGGTCATCGGCGGAACGGGCGCCAATGCTTCGGCCGGCGGCACGCTCAGTGACGCCCTCTACGGCGGCGATGGTGGCGACGCGATTGTCGCCAACGGCGGTAACAACTACGTCCACGGCAACCTCGGTGACGACAACATCACCGCCGGAACCGGCAATGACACCCTCCTGGGTGGCCAGGGTAATGACATCGTCTCTGGCAACGACGGCAACAACTATATCCACGGCAATCTTGGTAATGACCAACTGGCGGCCGGCACCGGCAATGACACCA
>JANPAO010000128.1:0-1555 GCA_031429955.1 Phenylobacterium sp.
TTCTATGGCCTGGGCCTGGAGAAGGATCTGCATCTCAACGACGCCGTCGGCATTTCCCACACCAAGGCAAACCTGGCCTCGGCCCTTAATGTCATTCGAAACGCCTACAAGGACCTAAGAGAGGCCGCGACGCCCCTGGCCGAACGGACGGCGGCTAAGGCCAAGGCGACAGGCCCGGTTCCGGCCTATCTCACCAGCCAGATCGCCAACTATCAGGCCGCCTTGTCCCGGCTTGGTGGCTCCTAAACCGGGCCTCTTCGCACCGATCTCTGATCACGAAGACTTGAAACCGTCACGGGCGCGGTCTAGCGATGGAACATGGATATGTTCAATGACCGTCGCATCGTTTTGGCCCTGATCGGCGGTGCCTTGGCGCTTCTGGCCGGGCTCGGCATCGCGATCGGCATGGTCTCCAAGACCCGCAATGACAAGCACGCCGCCCCGCCGGCCTCTCAGGGCGGCCTAGTGGTGGAAACCAATGCGGTCGACGACGGCGGCATCGATCCGGCCCGGGCTCTGCGGTGCTTCGTCGCCGGCCAGTATGTGGGTGAGGTGACGCTTGCCGAGTGCGCCAAGAAGAATGGCGTCGCCACCGGAGCCCTGGATGTCGGGATTGATTCCAGCGGCAATCTTGCTGCCGCCGATCAGGCGGGCACCATGCTCACGCCCCTGCCGCCGACCCAGATGGAGCCGGTGGAGGTGGCAACTGCGCCCCAGGCCCCCAGTGCTCCTGTCGCCGTCAACGCCCCCGTGGCCCCGACGCCTGGCGCTCCAGCCGGTGCCTGCTGGCGCTACGCCGGGAACACCTGGTCACGGCTGCCGGGGGACATGACCCTGAACGCCTGTGTCCAGACCCTGTTTGCCGGTCATTGCGAGCGCTCTGGCGGGGCTGCCTATGGCCGTTGGATGGCCCAGACCCTGCGTCTGGTGCCCGGCAAGGTCGAGATTTCCGGCGACAACCGCAGCTTCCGCACCCTGGTGGAGCAGGGGGCTGGCTGCCAGACGCCGGCGATCGGCTAGCGCCGCAGCGAACGGAGCGGCGGAAATGCCCCTCGCGCGTCACAATCGGGCTGTGTAGTCTGTCGCCATGGTTCGCAATCTTCTCCTGCTCGGTGCCGCCCTCCTTGCCCTCGGGGCCTGCACCAAACGCACGGTTCCCCCAGGCGACGTAGGGATCTGCTACATGGTCCAGCCGCAGGCGGACGGCACCTTGAAATACAACAAGCTGGCCAGCGCCCAGCCTGATCTTGAGCACTGCGCGGCGGCCCTGGAGGCCATGCGGATCAAGTTCCTGCGGATGGGCGGCAGTCAGTACGAGATCACCGGTGCCTACCAAGGCAACTTCATCTTCCTCCAGAAGGAGGGGGTACTCACCGCGCCGTCGCTGGAGGCGCATCGCTATGTGGCCCTGGTCCGGACCGGTGACGGGCGTCTGGCAGTCCCCGGGGCCATGCCTCGGCAATAGGGCGAGGTCCCAATGGCCTGTGGACGACGGACGGGTATCGTGAACAAAAGCGGAACATTAAGATTGATCCGCCCGCGGGGCTGAGTTAGC
>JANPAO010000129.1:0-3487 GCA_031429955.1 Phenylobacterium sp.
GACCTCGACCCGATGCGCCGCTGGCATCATCAGCACATCATCACCCCGCATCATCAGATCTCTTAAGCCCCCAGACCAACGGCCAGACACCCTCAGCGATCAGCGACGCTCTGAGAAGGTGGGGGAAAAGCCGCGCTTACATGGGGCCGGCTGACGGAGGCAGACATGTGACCGTCGAGGTGTGACGCTTGGTGTGTCAGCAGGGCCAGGGGGATCATGATCTTGGTGGTGGAGAAGACGGGAACCCGGGTGTCACGCTCCCAGGGCTTGGCCGCCCTCCGGTCGCCATAGCCGTCCCAAAGGTCCACCGCCGGCACCCCGCGCAGGGTCACCGCCAGGGAGGCCCCGAGATTCAGGTCCTCCTCGAAATGGGCGCGGAAGACGGCCTCCAGCGGCGGGAAGCGCGGATCGCAGGGGCCGTGGATTTCAAAGGCAGGGGGCGTTCATGGACTCTCGATGACACTGTGCGCTGGCATCCGCCATCGCGTCATCCCCCTTCCCCCTCGATGGGGGAAGGGCAGGGTTGGGGGTGAACGCGCTGAAGTGCGGGACGGTTTAGGTGGGCTCAGCGCCCTATTTAGATCTTCCCTCAGACCCCCTGCACTCACCCCCACCCAACCCTCCCCCATCGAGGGGGAGGGCTTAGGCGTTTGGGCGCGCGTTTGATCCGAAAACCGGTTCCCACGTTAGGGATCAACAACGGCACCGCCGCACCCATTCCCCGAGCGCGGAGATCATGGGTAGCCGGGACAAGCCCGGCTATGACGTTCGGGTGGGGATCGGGGTGGGCGACACTCCCGACCCCCAAGCAGATGTATCAGGCCCTCAAGCCTCACCGCCCCAGCAGGCGCGCGGGGATAGCGATGGGCATGTCGAGGAGTTGCTGGGCCTTGCCCTTGGCGAGGGGGTCCAGGCGCAGGCTGGAGAACTGACCGCCGCCGAGCGCCTGGAGGCAGTGCAGGTTCAGGGCCTGGAGTCCGGGAAGCTCGTAGGCGATCACCTGGGGTGCCTGGGCCCCTTCAAACTCATGGGCGAAGAAGGCCAGCACAGCGGCTGGCGACAGGGCCTTGCGGATCCAGGGCAGGTACTCCGGTTGGCGCGCGATGACCCCGATGTTGAAGGCATCGCCCTTGTCGCCCGACCGGGCCCAGGCCAGGTCGATGAGGGGGACCTGGATCACGGCCTCCTCAGCAGGTTCTGCTGGCACCTCGGGTCGGACCACCATGGCGGTGGCGAACGGCTTGGGAGGCGGGACCGCCTCGACGGTGAAGGTCTTGCCGTCCAGCGACACGACCGCCGGAACCTCGCCGCGCGGCAGCATCACAGAATAGACCCGCGCCACCGGCGTGATGGTGGGGGCGCCGCCGAACCAGCCGGTGGAGCCGACGCTCATGGAGGTGGTGGGGGAGGCAAACTCCCGGGCCAGCAGGCCAAGGGCCTGCGCGCTCTCGTGCTCGGCTCCGACCCGGGCCACCACCTCACGCACCGCCTGGGCTGCCGGTTGGGCCTGGGCCCCGTAGGAACTCTCGGCCCCCAACAACTCGAAGCGGCTGTCGCGCAGGGGCGGCAGGTTGCGGTCGCGCAGCATGTCGCCGAGCCGCTCCAGCAGGGCCTGCGCCTGACGCTGGGCCTTGCGGGCGGCGTCGCGGCCCACCACTGGCATGGCACCGATGAACCGGTAGCCGTCCTCGAAGGTGATGCAGACCTTATAGGCCCCGCTGGCGGGATAGCCCCTGGCGCCGGTGACCCGCACCCGGTCGGGGCCGACGGCCTCCACCTTCACCTGGGTAAAGTCGCAGACCACGTCAGGCAGGGCGTAGCCTTGCGGATCGCCCACCTCATAGAGAATCTGCTCGGCCACGGCGGCGGGCGAGACCAGACCCCCGGTGCCCGGCGGCTTGGTGACCACGAAACTGCCATCGGCCTGGCACTCGATCACCGGATAGCCGATGTGGGCCCAGTCGGGCACATCCTCCCAGTCGGTGAACAGGCCGCCGGTGGCCTGGGCGCCGCACTCGATGACGTGGCCGGCGAGCGAGCCCGCCGAGAGAAGGTCGTAGTCCTCATCGGTCCAGGCGAACTCATGCATCAGCGGCCCCAGCGCCAGGGCGCTGTCCACCACCCGCCCGGTGATCACCATGTCGGCCCCGGCGGCCAGGGCCGCGGCGATAGGCCGACCGCCGAAATAGGCGTTGGCGGTAAAGACCCGGCTGGGATCAGGGAAGGCCGCGCCGGTAAACATCTCGGTCAAGCCGAGGGCGGACAGGTCGCCCAGCCGGTCCATCAGGTCGTCACCCTCCACCACGGCAATCTTGAAGGACAGGCCCGCTGCGGTCGCCAGCTCCTCCATCCGCGCCCGGCAGGCGTGGGGATTGAGGCCCCCCGCATTGGTGATGATTTTCACCCCCTGGGCCTTGAGCTCCTGGAGATTGTCCTTCCAGACCCATTCGGTGAAGTCCCGGGCAAAGCCCTGGTCGGGGCGGGCGGCCTTGAGCTGGCCCAGGGACGACATGGTGGCCTCGGCCAGATAGTCGAGGATCATATAGTCGAGCTGGCCGCCCTTCAGCAGTTGCGGCGCGGCGGTGGAGGAATCCCCCAGAAAGCCACCCGCCCCACCGATCCTCACCACCTTGCCCATGCTCGATCTCCCCGCGCAGGGGCAGAGCTAGCCCCCTGCCGTAGGGGGCGGCAAGGGGGTGGCTGGCGGGTGGGGCTAGGTGCCCAACACGGGCCCCGGACCCGTTCGTGTGGTTCGTGTGGTTAGTGGTCCCAGTCTTACGCCTGCGACGCCGCGAGGTCGCTCAAGATTGTCCACGAACCACACCAAAAGACCCCGGGTGAGGTCGCAATAAGTCGACCACCCTATCGGGACTCGCCGTTCGAATTTGAGCCGTTTCCTTCAGCGCCACTGGAATTCCAGCGGCGCATGGCGGACCAGGATCAGGGCCGGCCGATGCGCTTGATTTCCCATTCCAGCTCGATCCCTGTCTTGGCCTTCACGTCGGCGCGGACGGCCTCGCCCAGGCCTTCAAGGTCGGCGGCGGTGGCCTCGCCAGTATTGATCAGGAAGTTGGCGTGCAGGGGGGAGAACATGGCCCCGCCGAAGGGCTTGCCGCGCCAGCCGGCCTCGTCCACCAGCTTCCAGGAGGAATGGCCGGGCGGGTTCTTGAAGGTGGAGCCGCCGGTCTTTTCGCGGATCGGCTGGGTGGTTTCGCGCCGGGCGGTGATCTGTGCCATGCGGGCCGCGACGGCGGCGGGATCGTCAGGGGTGCCCGCAAAAAGGGCGCCGGTGAAGATCAGCCCCCCCTGCGCGGCCTTGGCGGACTTGCGGTAGGAGAAACCCATTTCGGCGTTGGAGAAGGTGACCCGCTCGCCGGAGCGGGTCACGCCATAGGCCACCACCAGGACGTCCTTGGTCTCGGCACCGTAGCAGCCGGCGTTCATCATCACCGCGCCGCCGATGGAGCCGGGCACCCCGCGATAGAAT
>JANPAO010000130.1:0-4709 GCA_031429955.1 Phenylobacterium sp.
GAATACCGAGAGCCAGTTGTTGGGCGCCGTCCCGTCCGGCGCGGGGTCGGCCCAGACATACCAGTTAGCCTTGGGCCCCCCAGGTCCACCGTCGCGGCTTTCGGCGAACCAGGCATGTTCGTCGGAGGTATGGGCCAGAACCTCGTCCAGCATCACCTTCAGGCCCCGCCCGTGGGCGGCCCCGATCAGGGCTTCCAGATCGCCCAGGGTGCCATAGTCGGGATGCACGCCTTCGAAGTCCGAGACGTCATAACCCCAGTCGCGGTTGGGCGAAGGATGGACGGGGGAGAGCCAGATGGCATCAACCCCAAGCCCGGCAATATAGTCCAGCTTGGCCAGCACGCCGGCCAGGTCGCCATGACCGTCGCCGTTGCTGTCGAAGAAGCTGCGGACATAGATGTGATAGATGACCGCGCCCTTCCACCAGGGCGCGGTCTCCATCTCAGGCCTCGTCGGCGCGGTTGATGATGCGCGAGACAATGCCGTAGTCCTTGGCGGCCTCGGCCCCCATCCAGAAGTTCCGGATCGTGTCCTTGACCACCTTGTCATAGGGCTGGCCGGTCTCGCGGGCGATCATGCGGTTGACCCGCTCGCGCATCTTGACGATCTCCTCGGCCTCGATCTCGATATCAGAGGCTTGGCCACGCACCCCGCCGGAGGGTTGGTGCAGCAGGAAGCGGGTATTGGGCAGGGCCAGACGGTTTTCCTTGGCCGCGCCCAGGTAGATATGGGCCCCGGCGCTGGCCACCCAGCCGGTGCCGATCATCTTCACCTTTGGGCCGCAGAAGCGGATCATGTCGTGGATGGTGTCGCCGCTCTCCACATGGCCGCCGGGGGAGTTGACGATCACCCGGATGTCGCCGTCGCCGTCATTGGCCAGCGCCAACAGTTGGGCGGTGACCCGCTCGGCCATCTTCATATTGACCTCGCCGAAGATCAGCACGGTGCGGGACTTGTAGAGTCCGTTCTGCACCGGACCGGCCGCCATGGGGGCTTCGGGCTTTTCAGCGCCCTCTTCTTCGTCGTCTTCGTCCAGCCGCCAATTGCGCATCACAAGGTCTCCAGTTCGCAAGTTGCGCCGAACGTGCGTTGCGCCGCGCGGGATCGCAAGGTCTGCAGGGTGGGGTGGGGCGGATTTATTGGCTGGGCGTGCCTTCAGCCGTAGCGCAGTTTCCCCAGCGCCCGGGCCACCTCGCTCAGCAGACTACCGCCCTGGCGTCCGGCCTTCCAGCGTTCGAAAGTCATGACGTTCTCAATGCGGCTGTCGACAAAGGCCATGGTGTCGGCCTTGCTGGCGGTCAGGCGCAGGGCCAGGCCCGAGGCCAGGATCCCCGACAAGATCAGGCGCTTTGTGTAGTGGTTCTCGTCGGTGGCGGTGTCGCCGGCCCAGCGCCACAGGCCATCGGCGCTTTCCCACAACAACCTTAAGGCGAGCGGCAGGTTCAGGGGCAGGGCCAGGTAGCCCGCCCAGCGGCGCACGGCGGCCTCATCGGCGGCGGCAGCGTCCAGTCGGGCCTCGACGGCGGCCCGAATGCGCTGGCGAATTTTCAAGGCGGTGGGGTCCCCCAGCCCCGCCAGGGCCAGGGCGTCATGCCGACGTGACAGCAGGGCCGCCAGGTCTGCGGGGCCGTGGGGCAGCAGCAGACCGGTCTCGGCCACACTCAGACCACAGGTACCGCCGGCGGCCCGCGCCATGGGCCAGGTCCAGCCCTGAACGGGGGCCAGGATCAGGGCCTGGCTCAGAATCTGTTGTTCAGTGGCCTCAGCCCAGGTGTTTTCGTGCGCCATGACTCACAATAACCGGCTCTGCGCCCCTTGTCCGCCGTGGACATCGCCCCTCGCGTCTGGTACTTCGCCGCCCTCAACCCGAAGGTTTAGGCCTGCGGGAGCAAGGCTATTGTCCGTTCGCCGCCGCCTGACCCCAGGACTGGCCGAGCGGGAACGGGTACAGGAGAGATAACTCTGGTTCAGATTTTCGTCCGCGACAACAACGTCGATCAGGCCCTGAAGGCGCTGAAGAAGAAGATGCAGCGCGAGGGCTCGTTCCGCGAAATGAAGCGGCACGTGCATTATGAAAAGCCCAGCGAGAAGCGCGCCCGTCAAAAGGCCGAGGCTGTCCGTCGGGCCCGCAAGCTGGCGCGCAAGCGCGCCCAGCGCGAAGGCCTGATCCCGGCCCCCAAGAAGGCCCCTGGCGCCCGCTAGGGTTTGTCGAGGCCTCCTGTGATCAAGATCGAAGGGCCGTGCGGATGACCGCGCGGCCTTTTTCTTTGGCCAGAATCTACACTTGGCACCCTGCTTGCTGGTGAAACCGCCACCGGCCCCCTATCTTCGGGTCTCGCAGACACTTTCCGGAACGGTCTGAACCAAAATGAACATGCGCAATCTTGCCATCTGGGGTGTCATCGTCGTCGTCCTGATCGGGCTCTACAGCATGATGAGCGGGGGCGGTCGCGCCGCAGGCTCAGGTCAGATCACCTATAGCCAGTTGCTGTCCAAGGTGGCGTCGGGCGAGGTCAAGCAGGCCACCATTCGTGGAGCCAGCGTCGAGGTCCGCGATGCGGCCGGCAAGGCCTATCTGGCGGTCACCCCCAACAACCAGGACGACCTGGTCAAGCGGCTGGAAGGCCAGGGGGCCGACATCGAGGTCAAGCCCCTGGGCGGTGGCCTGGCGGGTCTGCTGATCCAGAGCCTGCCGATCCTGCTGCTGGTGGGGGTGTGGATCTTCTTCATGCGCCAGATGCAGGGCGGGGCCCGCGGGGCCATGGGCTTTGGCAAGTCCAAGGCCAAGATGCTGACCGAGAACAAGAACCGCATCACCTTTGAGGACGTGGCGGGGGTCGATGAGGCCAAGGAGGAACTGACCGAGATCGTCGAGTTCCTGAAGGACCCCCAGAAGTACCAGCGCCTGGGGGGCAAGATCCCCAAGGGGGCCCTGATGGTGGGCCCTCCCGGCACTGGCAAGACCCTGCTGGGTCGGGCGGTGGCTGGCGAGGCCGGCGTGCCCTTCTTCTATATTTCCGGGTCGGACTTCGTGGAGATGTTCGTCGGCGTCGGTGCCAGCCGGGTCCGCGACATGTTCGAACAGGCCAAGAAGAACAGCCCCTGCATCATCTTCATCGACGAGATCGACGCGGTCGGACGCCATCGTGGCGCGGGCCTGGGCGGCGGCAATGATGAGCGCGAACAGACCCTCAACCAGCTGCTGGTGGAGATGGACGGCTTTGATCCCTCCGAGGCAATCATCGTCATCGCCTCCACCAACCGTCCCGACGTCCTGGACCCGGCCCTGCTGCGACCGGGTCGCTTCGACCGCCAGGTGGTGGTGCCCAATCCCGATGTGGGCGGGCGCGAGCGTATCCTGCGGGTCCACATGAAGAACGTGCCCCTGGCTGCGGATGTCGATGTGCGCACCATCGCCCGTGGCACGCCGGGCTTCTCCGGCGCCGACCTGGCCAACCTGGTCAATGAAGCCGCCCTGACCGCAGCCCGTAAGAACCGCCGCATGGTGGTGCAGCGCGACTTTGAAGACGCCAAGGATCGGGTGATGATGGGTGCCGAGCGCAAGTCCATGGCCATGACCGAGGACGAAAAGCGCCTGACCGCCTATCACGAGGGCGGCCACGCCCTGCTGGCCCTGTCGGTGCCGGCCACCGACCCGGTACACAAGGCCACCATCATTCCTCGCGGTCGTGCACTGGGGATGGTGGTCCAACTGCCCGAGCGGGACCAGCTTTCGATGTCCTTTGAGCAGATGACCTCGCGCCTGATCGTGCTGATGGGCGGGCGGATGGCCGAGGAGATCATCTTCGGCAAGGGCAAGATCACCTCCGGCGCCTCGTCAGATATCGACCAGGCCACCCGACTGGCCCGGGCCATGGTCACCAAGTGGGGCTTCTCAGACAAGCTCGGCGTGGTCTCCTATGGCGAGAACCAGGACGAGGTCTTCCTCGGCCACTCGGTCTCCCGCACCCAGAGCGTCTCGGAAAAGACCGCCAACCTGATCGACGAGGAGGTCAAGGTCCTGGTCCAGACCGCCTTTGACGAGGCCCGCCGCATCCTGACCGAGCGGCTGGAGGACCTGCACACCGTGGCCAAGGCCCTGCTGGAGTACGAAACCCTCAGCGGCGATGAGATCATCGGCGTGCTTAAGGGCGTGGCCCCGAACCGCGAAGACGCCGACACCAAGCGCCCCAAGCCCCCGGTCGCCTCTGTGCCGCTGTCGCCTAGGGCGGACCCGGAACCGGCCTAAGCGCGTTCCGGAAAATGGGAACCGGTTTTCGGATCAGACGCGCTTCAAGCAAGATGCCTGACCAGATCTAGTTCCGGGCGGGCTGGGGGAATTCCAGGCGGCTGATGTCGTAGCCGAGCTGTTTGACCCGGGCCACGGCCTGGACCTTGGCGCTGGTGCTCAGGGTCGGACGCTGGGACATCAGCCACATATAGTTGCCGTTGGGCGTGCCTAGGATCAGCCAGTCGGACCGATGGTCAAGCACCCAGTATTCCTGGCTCAACATACCGCCGAAGAAGCTCATCTTGATGCGGGCATTGGTCTTGGGGTCGATGACCTTGGCCTTGGCTTTCCATTCGGTCGCTGGTGCCGCCAGCGTTCCCTTGTGGCAGGCCTGGACCACGGCATAGGTGTCGCCGGTGCGGACCCAGTCAGAGGTTCCCCCCTGGCAGTCCTTCTGGGTCTTGTTGGGCAGGCGGGC
>JANPAO010000131.1:0-4803 GCA_031429955.1 Phenylobacterium sp.
GGATAACTGTGGGTCCCGCTGTGGGGTCATCTGTTACCGGGGGGCCTGCGTGGGGGGGGAGCCGCGCTAGGTACCGGCCGCCGTGCCCCCTCGTTGGGGGAGGGGGGGGGGTGGGGGGTGAACGCACAGAGCTTGGGCGAGTGGCGCGATTGGGCGCCGACGCCGACCTGGGTCCATGACGTCGCCGCCTCGGACACACCCCCACCCAACCCTCCCCCATCGAGGGGGAGGGCTTTGGAGGCGCGAATTTCTGTCGCGATTATTTCGGCAAGGCCCCAGGGATCGCCCAGTGCCTGTTCGTTGTGGAACCGCAGGACACGGAAGCCCTGGGACTCTAGCCAGCATGTACGCTCATGATCGTGCGCCTGCGCGTCTTCCCGATTGTGTCGCGGGCCGTCGAGCTCGATCACGAGCCCTGCCCCGTGGCAGACAAAGTCGGCGACATAGCGACCGATGGGGGCCTGTCGCCGGATGTTGAGGTCCAGCTTCCGAAGCTCAGCCCAGAGACGTTTTTCCGGGAGTTTCATGGCGCGGCGCAGGTTGCGCGCGCGGGCGATGGAACCAGGCAGGTTGCGGGGACGATGGAAGCTCACGTGCTGGCCTCCTCGTTCTTCACCCAGGCCACGGCGCAGAGCTTGGTGAGGTCGCGGATGCGGCCGATGTAGCTTTGGCGTTCGGCCACGGCGATGGCACCCCGGGCATCCATCAGGTTGAACAGGTGACTGGCCTTCAGCACATGGTCATAGGCCGGCAGGACGATGGACTGGCCCTGGGGGCCGGTCATGGCCAGCAGCCGGGGCACCTGGATTTCCATATCCTCGAACTGGCGCTTGAGGGTTTCGACGTCATAGCCGTGGAAATTGGCCTGGGAGTGTTGGCGTTCGTTTTCCAGGAACACCTCGCCATAGGTCTTGGGTTCGGGGCCATCGGGATCGTTGAAGGCCAGATCGGCGAAGTGATCGACGCCCTGGATGTACATGGCCAGGCGCTCCAGGCCATAGGTCAACTCACCGGCCACCGGGAAGACGTCCAGGCCGCCCACCTGCTGCATATAGGTGTACTGGCTGACCTCCATGCCGTCGCACCAGACCTCCCAGCCCAGCCCCCAGGCACCGACGGTGGGGTTCTCCCAGTCGTCTTCGACAAAGCGGATGTCATGCAGGCGGGCGTCAAGGCCGATGGCGGCCAGAGAACCCAGATAGAGGTCCTGCAGGTTGTCGGGATTGGGCTTTAGGATCACCTGATACTGGTAATAGTGCTGCAGCCGGTTCGGGTTCTCGCCATAGCGGCCGTCGCCGGGGCGCCGGGAGGGCTGCACATAGGCCGCCCGCCAGGACTTTGGCCCAAGGGCGCGCAGCACCGTCGCCGGATGCAGGGTGCCAGCCCCCACCTCCACGTCATGGGGTTGCAGAATCACGCAGCCCTGTCGGCTCCAATAGTCGTGCAGTTTCAGGATAAGTCCCTGAAACGAAAGCGGCTTGTCAGTGGGCATGGGAGGCATTTCGCAGGCGCAAAAAAAGTCGGCGGACCATAGGGCCCACGGGCCTTGGCTTCAAGCCACGCAAAGGGCCTCGGGTTCCCTAGCGGTCGCGGGCCACTTGCGCGTTCTGGAGGCGGGAAACGCGCACTTTTTCGGCGCCTCGAAGGCAAATCGCCTATTTTCCAGGCACATCCGGTCATTTCCTTGCTGAAGGGTTACCGCGCGGCCCCCGACACCCCCGGCCTCGCTAGCGTTGTTACAGCGTCGGGGGCTGATCTCGCCGCGGGCGGGACCACACCAATCACACTGCCGGACTGAAGCGGCGGCGCAGGAGCAAGCGGATGAAATTGATCATGGCGATCGTCAAACCCTTCAAGCTGGACGACGTGCGTGAAGCGCTGGTCGCCGCCGGCGTCGAAGGGCTGACGGTCTCGGAAGTTAAGGGCTACGGCCGGCAGAAGGGGCAGACCGAGATTTACCGGGGCGCAGAGTACCAGGTGAACTTCGTCCCCAAGGTGAAGCTGGAAGCCGTGGTGGACGACAGCGCCGCAGCCAAGGCGGTGGAAGCCGTCAAGGCCGCCGCCGCCACCGGCAAGATCGGCGACGGCAAGATCTTCGTTCTCAATGTCGAGGACGCGGTTCGCATTCGGACCGGCGAGTCCGGCACCGCCGCGCTCTAGCGAACTCATCAGGACAAGGGGATAGACATGAGAACATTCGGTTTTAAGCGACTGGCGGGCCTGATGCTCGCCGTCACCCTGGTCGGGGCGCCGCTGGCGGGCCCGGCCTTCGCCCAGGACGCGGCCCCGGCCGCAGAAGCCCCCGCTGTGGAAGCCGCACCGGCGGCACCGGCGACGGAAGCCACCACGGCTGCGGCCCCGCTGATGGCCCACCAGGTGAAGCTGGAGCTCGATGCTGCCGGCACCGCCTGGATCCTGACCTCCACGGCCCTGGTCCTGATGATGACCATTCCGGGCCTGGCGCTGTTCTATGGCGGCATGGTTCGACGCAAGAACATCATCGCCACGGTGGCCCAGTCCTTCGCCGTCACCTGCGTGGTCACGGTGGTCTGGATGGCGATCACCTATGGCATGTCCTTTGGGGTCAATCCCGATGAAACCCTGAACAAGTACATTGGCTCGTTCAATGTGCTGTTCCTGAGCGGGGTCACCACCGAGACGGCGTTCTCGGCGGCCAAGGGCCTGCCGGAGATGCTGTGGATCGTCTATCAGATGACCTTCGCCATCATCACCCCGGCCCTGATCGCAGGGGCCTTTGCTGAGCGGATGAAGTTCTCCGCCCTGCTGCTGTTCACCACCCTGTGGGCGATCTTCGTCTATGCCCCCATCTGCCATTGGGTCTGGGGCGGCGGCTGGCTGTCGGGCGCGGGCGTTCTCGACTTCGCCGGCGGCACCGTGGTCCACATCAATGCCGGTATTGCGGGCCTGATGTGCGCCCTGGTTCTGGGCAAGCGTAAGGGCTACGGCGCGGAGAACATGGCCCCGTCCAACCTCGTCTACACCATGATCGGCGCGAGCCTGCTGTGGGTGGGCTGGTTCGGCTTCAACGCCGGTTCGGAATGGGCGGCCGACGGTATTGCCTCGGCGGCCATGCTGAACACCCAGATCGCGGCAGCGGCTGCTGCCCTGGCCTGGATGATCGTGGAGTGGGTGGAACGCAAGAAGCCCGGCATGCTGGGCATGGCCTCGGGTGCGGTGGCTGGTCTGGTGGCCATCACCCCGGCCGCAGGTTTCGTGAACCCGCAGGGAGCCTTGATCATCGGCATCATCGGCGGTGGTGCGGCCTATGTCGGTGCGGTCTGGCTCAAGCGCCTGCTGAAGTACGACGACAGCCTGGACGCCTTTGGCGTGCACGGCATCGCCGGCATCGTCGGGGCCCTGCTCACCGGGGCCCTGGCCGACCCTGCCATCAACAGCCTGGGCGAAGGTGCCTCGGTGGCCAAGCAGTCGATCGGCATCATCGCCACCATCGCATGGTCGGGCATCGTGACCCTGATCATCCTGTTCGTCGTCAAGTTCACCACCGGTCTGCGGGTGTCCGAAGAGGGCGAAGTCGAGGGTCTCGACCTGGCTCTGCACGGAGAGTCCCTGCACCAGTAAACCTCACCCCAAGACGGGTCGGGAACGGGGGTCCTTCGGGGGCCCCGTTTTCGTTGTGGGTTAGGCCCGCCGAGCGCGCCAGTCGGTCAGGGTGAAGGCGTACTCGACCTCCCCCTGCTCGGAGCCGGGCAAGGGATTTTCCCAGTCGAGATGGACGGTGCGGACATAGGTCAGGCCTGCCTTCTCCATCACCCGCCGCGAGCCCACGTTCACAGCCATGGTCTGGCCCCAGATCCGTGTGAGTTCCAGCGTACCAAAGCCCAGATCCACCAAGGCGCGGGCCGCCTCACTGCCGAAACCCTGCCCCCAGGCGGACCGGGCCAGGCGATAGCCAAGTTCGGCCTGACCCGCCTCCGGCCGCAGCGACCCCCAACCGAGGAAGGTGCCAGTCGCCGTCTCGAAGATGGCCAGGGTCCGACGGCTGAGCAGGTCCGGCAGACTGGCGCTCGCCACCACATCGGGCGGTTCGCCCGTGCCGGTGATGAAGGCCATGACCTGAGGGTCACCATGCAGGGCCACCAGGTGCTCGAGATGGTCCGGGGTCAGGGGGTGCAGGCGCAGGCGCGCCGTCTCCAGCGCCACGCCTACCCCCACGGCCCGCCAAGGCGGCATCTCTGGATCCACCAGCCAGGCTTCATGGCCATCAGGCGTTCGGCCAGGCTTTCGGCCTCCACCTCGCCCTGGCAGAGGGCAAAGCAGGTGGCGCCGGAGCCCGACATGCGGGCGATCAGGGTTTCGGGTTCGTCGGCCAGGGTGGCCAGGACGTCGCCGATGACCGGGGCCAGAGCCACGGCGGAGGCCTCCAGGTCGTTGCGGGTGGTGGCCAGCCAGCCAGCCAGTTCCTCGACGCTTTCGAAGGCCTGCGGCATGGGCGGCGGGGTGATGTCGCCAAAGGTGCCGCCTGCGTCATAGCGACGATAGACCTGGGGGGTGGAGACGGTGACCCCGGGATTGACCAGCACCGCCTCGATCACCGGCAGGCCCGGGGCAGGCAACAGGCGCTCGCCCCGGCCCTGTGCCACTACCGGGCGGCCCCAGAGGCAGGCGGCACCATCGGCCCCCAGGCTGGCGGCCACCGCCTCCAGGGCGGGGTCGTCCAGGTGGGGGGTGACCACTTGGCGCAGCAGTCGCAGGGCCGCGCCGGCGTCGCTGGAGCCGCCACCAAGCCCGGCGGCCACCGGCAAGCGCTTGTCCAGGGTGAAG
>JANPAO010000132.1:0-3170 GCA_031429955.1 Phenylobacterium sp.
CCCTCTCCCTAATCAATGATCCCATTGCCCGAAAGATCGCCACTTGGGCGCTGGTCGATTCAGCCGCAGACTCCCTAAGTTTCTTCGAGATCGACCAGGCCAGGCGCGACCTGGCCGGATGGCCGCGGGCGACCCGCCGCCAGGCAGCGGCCGAAAAGCTCCTGGAAACCTCCGGCCAGAGCCCGCAGCGTATCCTGGAGTGGTTTGGCGGGACCGGCCCCACCACCGCCGAAGGGGCCATGGCCCTGGCTTCGGCCTATCGCGCGACGGGGAAGTCGCAGGAGGCCGCCACCCTGATCCGCAACTTCTGGCGCAATCGGCTGTTCGAGGCTGACCCGCAGCGGACCATGCTGGCCCGGTTTGGCGACGTCTTGACCCCCGATGACCATGTGCGGCGCGCCGACGTGCTGTTGTACGGCAACCAGGGTCCGGCTGTTCGGGACATGATCGCCCTACTGCCGTCCGATCAGGCCAGACTCGCCCAGGCCCGCATGGCCCTGCGCCAGAACGCGGCCAACGCCAACGCCCTGGCCAGCGCACTGCCGGCCAGCGTCGCGAGTTCATCGGGCTTGGCCTTTGAGCGGGCCGCCAACCTGCGTCGCCGCGGTCAGGACTCTGCCGCCCTGAATTTCGTTCGGAGTTTCCCAAAGGAAATGGCCTTCCAGGAGATGGCCGATCGGGTTTGGGATGAGCGCTATCAGTTGGTGATCTCGTCGCTTCGCAACGGCGACTCTCTGGGTGCCTATGCCGCAGCCGCCGATACCGGCCTGACCCAGGGTGCGGACGCCACCGAGGCCGCCTTCTATGCCGGCTGGATCGCCCTGACCCGCCTAAACCGTCCTGACGACGCCGATCGCCACTTTGCTGACATTGAGAAGATCGGATCGTCCCCGATCACCCGGGCGCGCGCCCTCTACTGGCGGGGTCGCGCCGCCGAGGCGCGGGGCCAGGCCAATCAGGCCCACGGCTTCTTCACCGCAGCGGCCAAGTTCAATACGACCTTCTATGGCCAGCTCGCCGGCGAGAGGATCGGCTTGAGCAAGCTCAATCTTGGGCGTGACCCGACGATCACCCAGTCTGATCGCAATCGGTTTGAGAGCCGAGACACCGTTCGCGCAGTCCGAACGCTGTATGAGATCGGTAACAAGGATCTGTTCAAGGCCCTGGTCCTCGCCCTTGACGACACCCTTCCCTCCGCCGAGGAAGAGGCCCTGCTGGTGGACATGGTGCGCGGTTATGGTGACATCGACACCGGGATGAAGGTCGTGCGCACGGCGGCACAACGGGGCTTCATACTGCCCGAGCGGGGCTATCCTGTGCGTTCGACTCCAGATGTGCCCGGGGCACCAGAGCCGGCCCTGGTCCTGAGCATCACGCGCCAGGAGAGCAACTTCGATCCCCTGCTGCGGTCAGGGGCCGGCGCGCGTGGCATGATGCAACTGATGCCTGGGACGGCCTCGGTGGTCGCCCGGCGGATGGGCGTGAGCTATTCGCCTGAGCGGCTGTATGATCCTGAGTACAATATGCGTCTGGGTTCCAGCTATCTGGGGCAGTTGATCGGTGGCTTCTCCGGCTCCTATCCCATGGCCATCGCCGGCTACAATGCCGGCCCGGGCAGGCCGACCCAGTGGTCGTCCTTCTGCGGCGACCCGCGAGGGGCCGCGACCGACCCCATCGACTTCATCGAATGCATCCCGTTCTCAGAAACCCGTAACTATGTGATGCGGGTGATGGAGAGCATGCAGGTCTATCGCGCGCGACTGAATGGCGGCACAGCCCCCATCACCCTGACTGCTGACCTGAAGCGGGGCGGCTATGGATCGGGCTATACACCCGCCTCAAGCACGGTGGAGGCTCAGAACATGCCCCCTTCTCGCGCACCTGGTGGGATGGCCCCGATCCCCAACTAGGCCTGCGAACGCGCCCGGCTAACCGAAAGGATCGGGCCTTTTTCGGTAGCCTGAAGTGCGCCCTCGAGGCCGAAGACGGTGCGAAGGATGGCCGGGGTCAGCGCCTCCAGCGGGGCTGCATCTGCGACGATACGACCCTGCGACATGACCACCAAGCGGTCACAGCTGCGGGCCGCAAGGCTGAGGTCGTGCAGGGTCAGAACCACAGCAGCGCCGCGTACCGCCTCCTCCCGAAACAACTCCAACGTCAGAAGCTGAGCGTCAGGATCAAGGCCGGCCGCCGGCTCGTCGGCCATCATCAGGGGTGCCCGGGTGACCAAGAGGCGCGCCAACAGCACCCGGGCTCGCTCGCCTCCTGACAGGTCCAGAATGCCACGGTCGGCGACCTGGGAAAGCCCTACCCGCTCGAGTGCCCGCAAAGCTGCTTGTTGGGCGACCAGGGGTGGACTGGCCACTGCGCCCAGGCTGGCAACCCGCCAGGCCGGCAGGTTCCAGCCGACCCGCCGCTCCTGGGGCAGGTAGCCTGCCAGGTCGGCCCGACGGGCTTCCTTGAGGCTGGCGAGATCACACCCTGCAAGGGTGACACGCCCCCCGCTGAGCGGGGCTAGACCCAGGGCGGCGCGCAGGAGTGTGGTCTTCCCTGCGCCATTGGGGCCGACCACCCCCACCACCTGACCGGTGCCCACCTGCAGGGTCGCGGCGACAAGCACCGGGACCTTGCCGCGATGGACGCTGACGCCTTCAAGGGACAGGACCGGGCTCACCCTCGCCAGCTCCGCGCGGCCCGCCAGGCAATGAGGGCAAAGAGCGGCGCGCCGAACAGGGCGGTGACCACCCCCAGCTTCAGCTCCTGGTCTGTTGGGATCAGGCGCGCGATCACGTCCGCGGCCACCAGGAGACATCCGCCCGCCAGGGCCGATGGCATCAAGGTCTTGCCGGGATCTCCCCCCGCCGCAGAGCGAACCAGGTGGGGTGCGGCAAGGCCGACAAAGCCAATGATCCCGGCCATGGCCACAGAGGCACCGGTCAGCATCGAGGCTCCCGCAACCGCCGCCGCCCGCAGACGACCCATGGGTAGACCTGACAGGGCTGCTGTTTCCTCGCCCAGGGTCAGCATCACCAGCCCCCTGGCCGCATAGACGCAGAGCCCGACCCCGAGCGCCATGGGCGCGAGCTCGACCCCAATGTCACGCCAACCCCGATTGGCAACTGACCCCATCAGCCAGGACAGGATTTCAGTCGTCGTCACCGGCGAGGGCG
>JANPAO010000133.1:0-3714 GCA_031429955.1 Phenylobacterium sp.
CCGATTCACTTGTGTGCATACCGTAGCGCAGGGGGAGAAGGAAAGGCGGGTCAAGCAACTGAAATTCCAGTAACTTGTAGGCCGATCCCCGCTCCCAAGCCGACAGACGCACTTGTGTGAGTCTCTTGACCCGCCGGTGCCGGCTACTTGTCGACGGACTTGCTCACTACCGTGCCGACGGCGGCACCGGCCGCAGCGCCCACGGGGCCGCCCAGGACAGCCCCGGTGACGGCTCCGGTGGCGGCCCGCTGTTCAACATTGTGACCACAGGCCGACAGGACCACGGCGAGGCTGGCGAGGGCGAGGAGGTTGGGAAGGCGCGACATGACGGATCTCCTGTGGGTCATTTTCACAGGGCTAACCCCGGTGCCCCCTCGGCGGTTCCAGGGGCTGATGGCCCCGTCTTCCACAGGCAATTTATGCTGCATCGCAATATGGGGTTGCGAATCGCGCGATGAGCCGTCATAAGCACGGCAACTTCGCCATGGCCTGTCTTCCGACGTGTAAGGAGCAGGCCCGCCGCGAAACGCCGCCAGCATGTGCAGGGGCGTCTAGCAGCAACGATGTCTGGGGGCGCTGACGCCCTCGCCACACGGGACAACCACCCTTTGCTATCCAAACCTCAGGCGCGCGCCGATTGGCGTGCGTTGACCAGCGCTGTGTTGCTGGGTTCAGGCATCGGCCTGGGCCTCGGCGCGGCCTATCTGGCCGGCGGAATGGCGCGTGCCACCACCGACCACCAACGTGCCGCGCGGCTGGCTGAAGCCGCCGCTGGCGGGTTCTCTGAATCTGTTCTGCAAGCCGAAGCCGCCGCCATGGACCCCGGCGTCCTGCGGGTCGCGCGCCGTCACGACCCCTTCACCGTCGCCGGCGACGCAGAGCGCGACCGCCAGACCGCCATCTTCGCCGCCCGCCTGGAAAAGCGCGACCGCAATCCCGGCGTCGCCGTGGCGCTGCGAGCCGCCTTCGCCGGTCCCATGGTGCCTTCGGTCTCGCCCTTCAGGCTGGCCGGGGCCCTGGAAACCTCCCGCGAATTGGAGTGCTTGACCCAGGCGGTCTATTTCGAAGCCCGTGGTGAATCGGCTGTCGGCCAACAGGCCGTGGCCCAGGTGGTGCTGAACCGCGTGCGCCATCCGGCCTATCCCAAGAGTGTCTGCGGGGTGGTCTTCCAGGGTGCCGCGCGCAACACCGGCTGCCAGTTCAGCTTCGCCTGCGACGGCTCCATGCGACGCGGACGCGAGATGATCGCCTGGAACCGGTCCAAGCAGGTGGCGGCCCGCGCCCTGTCGGGGGCTGTGATGGCCTCGGTGGGTGACGCCACCAACTTCCATACCACGGCTGTTTCTCCCAACTGGGGTCCGCGCATGGTGCGTGTCGCCCAGGTGGGGATGCATGTCTTCTACCGCTTCGGACGCGGTGCGGCACCGGCCACCTATGTGGCGGACAGCCGGGCTGGCGGACGTGACCTGGAGGCGGCCACTACGGTCTATGCCAGCCTTGCCCCCATGGGCGAGCCAGGCGCTTCAGCTCCCGATTTCCATCTGGCATCTGCGGTCCTGGTCCCCAGCGCACCGGAGGCTAACCCGCCCGAGCCTAGCCCGGAGGCCAACGGCCCTGAGTCCAAGGCCAAGCTGACGCCGATCAGCCAGGCCAAGCCCGCTGAAGGCTCTGCCAAGGTCGGATCCGCCACCGGCGAATCTTGAGATGCCTGCGCATTGGCCCTTGTGGGCGGTGCCTTCCCGCGATGAAGGTGCGCCCTCGTAGATTTTGAGGGGACATGCCGATGACCTTGGCGAGTCGCAATGCCGAGCTGGCCCAGACCCTGCTGGGGACGACCTATGACCAACTGACCCCGGTCCAGCGCAGCGTCATCGACCTGATCGCCACCGAGGCGCCCAGCGGCCTCAGCCCCCAGCTTGACGGTGATGACCGCACCTTCTGGGAGCGTCTGGCCGATTCCATCGCTGAGGTGGGGGGCTCTTGGCGGTTCATCTTCAGCTTCCTGGCGATCCTCGTGGCCTGGGTAACTTGGAATGCCCTGACCAGGTCCCTGGCCTTCGACCCCTATCCATTCATCTTCCTGAACCTGGTGATGTCGATGATCGCGGCCCTGCAGGCACCGGTGATCATGATGAGCCAGAACCGGGCCGCAGCCCGCGACCGCCTCAATGCCGAGCATGACTATGTGGTGAACCTGCGGGCCGAGCTGGAAATCATGCACCTGCACGACAAGCTCGATGCGCTGCGCAATGAGGAACTGGTGGCTCTGGTGAAGGCGCAGAGCGAGACCCTGGACCTGCTGAAGGTCCAGGTCTCGGCCCTGGCGGCAGCCAAGCCCTGATCCCTCATACCCGCGCGGCGCGCCGCAGCGCCTGGGGTGGCTGGCCAAAGGCGCGCAGGAAGGCGCGGCGCATCCGCTCGGCATCGCCAAAGCCTACGGTCTCGGCCACCCGGTCGATGGGATCGCTGGAGGACTCCACCCGCTCGCGGGCGGTCTCCAGGCGCAGGCGTTCCACCGCCTTGGCCGGGGTCATTCCGGTCTCTGCGGCAAAGGCGCGGGCAAAGTGCCGGGGGCTCATGGCCGCCTGGCCTGCCAGTTGATCGACGGTCAGGGGATCGGCCAGATGCTCGCGCATCCAGTCCAGCAGGGCGGCGAACCGCCCGCCCTGGCCGCCCATCTCCATCAGGGCCGAGAACTGCGACTGTCCCCCCGGCCGCCGATGATAGACCACCAGGGTCTGGGCGGTGGTCCGTGCCAGGTCTTCCCCCAGGTCCTGGGCGATCAGGGCCAGCGACAGGTCAATCCCCGCCGTGATACCCGCCGAGGTCCAGATCGCGCCGTCCCGCACGAAGATCCGGTCGGCCTCGACCCGAACCTTGGGATAGCGCCGCTGCAGTTCGGCACTGCGCGCCCAGTGGGTGGTGGCGCGCCGGTCGTCCAGCAGGCCTGCCTCCGCCAGCAGATAGGCACCGGAACAGACGCTGGCGGTGCGGCGACCGCTGGCCGCAAAGGCCTGGATATAGCCCTTTAGCCTGGGGTCATAGGCTGCAGCCTGCGCACCAATGCCACCGGCCACCACCAGGGTGTCGAGATCCAGGTCCAGCTCCTGGGCTTCCAGGCATACCCCGCAGGAGGTCCTCACCTGACTAGGCTCCGCAGCCATCACCGTCAGCCCATAGGCCCCCTGCGCGTGACGACCGGCAATCTCAAACGCCCCCAACGGCCCGGCCACGTCCAGAAGTTGGACGTCGGGAAAAATCAGAAAGCCAATCTTGCGGGTCATGTCGGGAATCGAGGGAATAATGTCATTTCAGACATTCCCTAGGTCTGACACCCTGGCGTTGTCAACTTTCAGAGAACCCAAGCCATGTCCGACCTGTCCATCGTCTTCCCGCTCTATCCCGGCGTCACCCACCTGGACTTCACCGGCCCCCATCAGGTCATGGCCCGCATCCCCGGGGCCAAGCTCATCGTCGCCTCGGTGGGCGGCCAGGACATTGAGGCCGACGGCCTGACCTTTGCCGGCCTGGCTGACCTGTCGACGATCGAGGCCTGTGATGTCATCTGTGTCCCCGGCGGCTTTGGCACCACCGCGGCCATGCTGGACGAGACGTTCATGGCCAGCATCCGGCGGTTGGCTGGCAGCGCCAAGTACCTCACCAGCGTCTGCACGGGCTCGCTGATCCTGGCGGCCACCGGCCTGCTGAAGGGCA
>JANPAO010000134.1:0-2554 GCA_031429955.1 Phenylobacterium sp.
GCACCAGCACCGCTCTCGTGGCTCCAGAGGAAACCGTAGCGGATGACAAGGCCCGGCCTCGGGGTTGGAAATGTCACAGAGCTTCGACGCCGTATTCGGCGGCTTCGATATCGTCAATGATGTCATCGCCCAGCGCGCCGACCCGAATGACTTGCCGCTCGCGCGCCTTGAGCTTTTCGTAGTGCTCAAGCTCGCTGGCAGAAAGGAAGCCTCCCACAATGCGATCGTGGCTGGTCACGACAACGACCTTCGTGCGGATCGCCTCGTCCTGATAGTGCGCGAAATTGCGCGCGAACACCGTCGCGCGCACCGAGGTGTCCTGTGCCATTCAAGCTCTCCTTCGGTATGTAAGTTACGTCTTTTACACATTTCTGCAAGAGACAGGCGTATCCTTATCCTCCGCAGCACCCCCACGTCAGGACAAGCCATGCACGATATCCTTCAACGCCGCCAAACCTTCAATTCGGTAGCTGGCCTTCGAAAAGTCCTGTGACTTGGTGAATTCATTGCGAACAATGGCGCAGTCGATGCCGGCCGCCACGGCTGAGTTCAGGCCCCTGGCTGAATCCTCGACCACCAGCGTCTCTTCCTTGGTCGCCCCCAGGCGCGTCAGGCCCGTGAGGTAAGGCTCCGGGTGCGGCTTGGCCAAGGCGTAGTCTTCCCGCGTCAGGACGAAATCCATGTACTTCGTGATCTGACGCGCCTCATGGATGATTTCAAAGTCCGCCCGTTTTGAGGTCGTCACAATCGCCATTCGGACGTACTTTGACAGCTCAGCGAGCGTCTCAACGACGCCCTCAATCTCAATGGCTTCGGTCCTTAGATAGGCTTGATAGTAGTCATCTCGAACCTGACGCTGCCGGCTGATGGTCTGCTCATCAAGACCTGCCGCACGGGCTTGGGCCCAGGTGGCCAAGCCCTGGTTCATGTCCCGGAGGTACTGGTCCTTGTCCTGGGTAAAGCCTACGTCTGCCAGGGCCCGCTCGCCGGCCTTGTAATACCAGAGCTCGGTGTCCACCAAGACGCCATCATGATCGAAAAGAATGTACTTTTTCAACCGACTATCCCCTCCCCCTCATACCGAAACGTCACCAGATAGACCTTCTCACCGGCCCCATGTTTGGCGGTTTTCAGCAGGTCCACCACGCCGGAAAAGCCTGAGTCCCGCGCCAGTTGCGGGGTGATGTCGGCCAGGGTGATCTGCCGAAGGGCAGTCACCTCCACGACCCCGGCCCCCAGCCGGTAGCGCCCGCCGACCTTGACCCTCGGGCTCTGCCAGATCCGCACGCTGCAGGTGATCTCGCCCAGCATGACCCCCTCCCGCAGCCGCTTGGTGAACATCATCGCCCATGTCCTCCTGACACCCCACCAGCGGCCAACCCCGGCCATTGACGCCCCCAGCATAGCACCCTAGCGTCGCGCCTCTTCTTTGACATCGAAGGTTACCCCCATGCCCCAGATCCTGGTTCAGGACCTGGCGAAGACCTATCGCGTGGCCGAACGCGACCCCGGCATGTTCGGGGCCGTGCGCGGTCTCGTGCGCCGTCGCTGGCGGACGGTTCAGGCCCTGAAGGATGTCAGTTTTTCCCTGGAACGGGGCGAACTCCTGGGCTTCATCGGGCCCAATGGGGCGGGCAAGTCCACCACTATCAAGATCCTCTCGGGCATCCTGGTGCCCGACTCCGGCCGCGTCGAGATCGACGGTCTGGTGCCCTATGCCGACCGCATCAGGCACGTGGCCCGCATCGGGGTGGTGTTTGGCCAGCGCAGCCAGCTCTGGTGGGACCTGCCGGTGATCGACGGCTTTGACCTGCTGCGCGACATCTACCGCGTCGATCCCCAGCGCTACCGGACCACCCGCGACGAACTGGTGGCCTTGCTGCGGCTGGAGACCTTGCTGGACCAGCCCGTCCGCCAACTGTCGCTCGGCCAGCGCATGCGCGCCGAGATCGCTGCGGCCCTGCTGCACGAGCCCTCCATCCTGTTCCTGGACGAGCCCACCATCGGTCTGGATGCCCCGTCCAAACTGGCTGTGCGCGAATTCGTCAAGAAGCTGAACCAGGAGCGCGGCGTCACCGTCCTGCTCACCACCCATGACATGCACGACATCGAGGCCCTGGCCCAGCGGGTCATCGTCATCGGCCACGGCCAGGTGCTGGCCGACAGCCCCTTCGAGGCCCTGCGCGCCAACGTCCTGGCCGAACGCCGCCTGTTTGTGGACTTTGCCGACGATCCACCGGTGCTGGACCTGCCAGGCGTCCAGGTTCGCCGCCAAGAGGGGCGATCCCTGGAGTTGGCCTTCGACCCCGCCGTCATCAGTGCGCCAGCCCTCATCGCGGCCATCACCACCCGCCACGCGGTCGACGACATCCATGTCCAGCAGCCGGCCATCGAGGAAGTGATCGCCAAGTTCTACGACCTGCACGGTGCGAACGAGGCGTGAGCGGTGGACCAACTTCGCCCCTATGCCGCGGCCTTCAGCTCGCGCTTCCTGCTGATGATGCAGTACCGCGCCGCCGCGCTGGCGGGCTTCTTCACCCAGTGCTGGTTCGGG
>JANPAO010000135.1:0-2387 GCA_031429955.1 Phenylobacterium sp.
ACGGCGGATTGACCCCGGATCAAGCCCCACCAACCAGCCGTCAAACTCAAGCAAGGCTTCTGGCGCTACGGCCTCCAGGGTCGCCCGCTCAATGGCTTCGATGTCGGCCGACTCGATCAACCCTTGTCCCGCATCAGGCGGGCTTTGTCGCGCTGCCAGTCGCGATCGGCTGTAGCTTCGCGTTTGTCGTGGTTCTTCTTGCCCTTGGCCAGGGCCAGCTCCAGCTTGGCTAGGCCTTTGTCATTCCAATAAAGCTTCAATGGAATGATGGTGCGCCCCTCCCGTTGGACTGCCCCGATCAGCTTATCGAGTTGCTTGCGGTGCAGCAGCAGTTTCCGGTGCCGCCGCGGCTCGTGGTTGAACCGGTTGGCGTGCGAGAAAGGCGGAATGTCAGCATTGATCAACACCACCTCGCGTCCCTCAACCGAGGCATAGGACTCCGCGATATTGGCCCGCCCGACCCGCAGGGATTTCACCTCCGTCCCGGTGAGCATCAGCCCGGCCTCGAAGGATTCTTCGATGAAGTAGTCGTACCGCGCCCGACGGTTCTCGGCGATCAGCTTCCCGGCCATCAGATCAGGCCGACTTCCTGCAGCGCCGTCAGCACCTCGCGCTCGGCGGCCTCCGAGCAAGCCACGATGGGCAATCGGGCGTCTGCAAGGCACAGGCCGAGCCGAGACAGGGCAAACTTAGTGCAAGACGGCGACGCGTCGGCAAACAGCGCCCGATGGAGACCGATCAGCCGGTCCTGCCAATAGAGTGCGGATTTCCAGTCCTCCCCGAGCGCGGCATTGTAGAAGGCGGCGCACAGGTCAGGGGCAACATTGGCGCTGACCGAGATGCAGCCATGGCCGCCATGGGCCATATACCCCAGGGCTGTAGGGTCATCCCCCGACAACATCACCCAGTCGCTGCCACACAGCTTGCGCTGGAGAGATGCGCGGGTGAGATCCCCTGTCGCGTCCTTGATCCCGACGATGTTGGGAAGCTGTGCCAGCCGCCCCAAGGTGGCGTCGGCAATATCCACGCTGGTCCGGGCTGGCACATTGTAGACGATCACCGGGAGCTGAACCGCCGCATTGATCGCGGCATAGTGGGCATAGAGCCCTTCCTGGCTGGGGCGATTGTAGTAGGGCGTCACCACCAGGGCACCATCTGCACCGACCGTCTTGGCGTGGCGCACCAATTCGATGGCCTCGTCGGTCGCATTGGAGCCTGCACCTGCGATGACCGGCACCCGGCCGGCCGCCGTGGCGACGCACAGCTCCACCACCCTGCGGTGCTCATCGTGGCTGAGGGTCGCGGTCTCGCCCGTGGTGCCCACCGGCACCAGGCCGTGAACGCCGCCGGCGATCTGGCGCTCGACAAGTGCGACAAAGGCCGGCTCATCAATAGTGCCGTCGCGAAAAGGCGTCACCAGGGCCGGGAGAACGCCCTTAAACAAAGGTTCGGACATGGTCTGTAAAAAGCCGTGAAAGCGAGGCCAACTGTTGCGGCCTCAAGATTTGGCCCGACAATATGGCGGGCAGGCCCTAAGCCGCAACCAACTCGTGCCGCCGACCCGGAGATAATCGCCTTGCCGTCCCAGACCCGAAAGGCTGTCTTCACCCTCGCAGCCGCTGTTCTGCTCTCAGGCGTTGCCGAGGCCCAGCAGTTGCCAACGGTCCCGCGCCCCTACGAGGGGCCTCCTGGGCCTATTGAACTGACACAGACCCTGCCCGTGGCCTACCAAGGCTCGTTGCCGGACTCAGAGGCCACCGCCCTGCGCAGCGCGCTTGAGGCTGCCAAGCGCAACGATGTTGCCACCGCCCGCACGGCCCTCTCCCTGATCAATGACCCCATTGCCCGAAAGATCGCCACCTGGGCGCTGGTCGATTCAGCCGCAGACTCCCTGAGTTTCTTCGAGATTGATCAGGCACGACGTGATCTGGCCGGCTGGCCGAGGGCTGCCCGGCGCCAGGCTGCGGCAGAAAAAATCTTGGAGACCTCCGGCCAGAGCCCGCAGCGTATCCTGGAGTGGTTTGGCGGGAGCGGCCCGACGACGGCCGAAGGGGCCATGGCCCTGGCGTCCGCCTATCGCGCGACCGGAAAATCGCAGGAGGCTGCGACCCTGATCCGCAAATTCTGGCGCAATCGGCTGTTCGAGGCTGACCCGCAGCGGACCATGCTGGCCCGGTTCGGCGACGTCTTGACCCCCGATGACCATGTGCGCCGCGCCGACATCCTGTTGTACGGCAACCAGGGTCCCGCCGTCCGGGACATGATCGTCTTGCTTCCGGCCGACCAGGCCAGACTGGCCCAGGCCCGTATGGCCCTGCGCCAGAACGCGGCCAACGCCAACGCCCTGGCCAGCGCACTGCCGGCCAGCGTCGCGAGTTCATCGGGCT
>JANPAO010000136.1:0-9619 GCA_031429955.1 Phenylobacterium sp.
CCCGGCACCCTTTAGGAGCACCGGGGACTTGAAGCCTATTTCTTAGCCGGATCAGCGGCGGCGTCGACCTTGGCTTCGACGGCATCGGCATTGGCCTCACCGGCCGCCTTCATGGCGTCGCCAGCCTTATCTCCAGCATCCTTGGCAGCATCGGTGGCGGTGTCGGCGGCATCAACGGCTACGGCGGCAGCGTCGGTGGCCGCCGTGGCGGCCTGGTCGGCGGTGGCCTCCGGCGCAACGACGACGGCTTCCTTCTTGGTGCAGGCGACGGTGGCGAGGCCAAGGGCCGCGACGGTCATCAGGGTGGCGAAACGCATGGGATTCTCTCCGAAGGCTTAAGGGACGGCTTGGCCCGACGCCCTAAGCGTCGTGCACTCCCGCCGGGGCCGGAGCAGGGGCATAACGCCTCGACCATGATAGCGTTCCCTGCAGCTGACCCCGGTGTCCCACCCGCGCGAATCTGATGTGGTGGGACTTCGAATTCACGCCAGGACCCTACCGGGAGACCCGACAATGGCCCGCATCCGCGAGATCGTGATCGACTGTCGCCATCCTGCCGCCCTGGCGAGGTTCTGGGCGGGCGTGCTGGAGGGGTATGAGGTGCGAGCCTATGACGCCGCTGAGGTGACACGTCTCGCGGGTCTGGGCTTCACGCCGGAGACCGACCCGACTGTGATGGTGGATGGTCCGGGGCCAAGCCTCTGTTTTCAAAGGATGGAACTGGTGCCCGAGGGACGCAGTCGACAGCACCTCGACGTGGTCGGCGGCCCGCGAGAGCAGGAGATGGCGCGGATTGTCGCCCTGGGGGGTGCGGTGCGTGATAGGCATGTCGATCATACGGTGATGCTCGATCCGGAGGGCGCGGCCTTCTGCGTGCAGGACCCTCGGGAATAGGCATGCCACGCGACGAAACCCCCCGGATCGCCGTGCTCGGCGTCCTGCCCACTGATCTCAACGCCCTGCACGACGCAATGACCGAGACCGTCGAGCACCGGATCGGCGGGATGGCTTTCACCACCGGCTTGCTGTTGGGCAAGGCCGTCGTGCTGGGGGTTTGTGGGGTCTCCATGGTCAATGCGGCGATGAACGCCCAGCGCACCCTGGACCTGTTTGAGGTCAGCCAACTGATGGTGACCGGTGTGGCTGGTGGCGTGGACCCCGATCTGAATGCCGGCGACGTCTTTGTCGCCAGCCAGTGGGGTCAGTATCTCGACGTGGTCATGGGCCGCGAGGGACCCGCAGGGTTCGAGCCAGCCTCGGGTCCCCCCGGCGGGTTTGGCAGCTTCGGGATGATGTTCCCCAGGCCAGTTATGGTGGCGCACCCCCACCGAGAGGTCGAGCGTCGGTTCTGGTTTCCGGCAGCCCCGGCGATCCTGACCGCTGCGCGCCGGTTGGCAGTGACTGTGATGTTGTCCAAGGGCTCGGGCGCGGCGCGCCTCGACAAGTCGCCCCGTGTCATTGTTGGGGGCAACGGAGTTTCCGGCGCGGCCATGGTCAACAATGCCGAACTTCGGGACTGGGTGTTTGCGACCTTCCAGGCCGGCGAGCTGGACTGCGAGAGCGCGGCGGTGGCCCATGTGGCCTGGAGCAACGGCACGCCGTTCGCGGCTGTGCGCGGCCTCTCCAGCCTGGCCGGTGCGGGAGAAGGGGACAAGCTCTACGCCGCCTTCAATCAGTTGGCCGCCGACAATGCGGCAGCGGTTACCTTGGGATTGATCCGCTCGGCGGCGGCATAGGGCGCGTCAGACTGCCTGTCCGGCGCACCAGCCAGAAGACCAGGCCCACTGGAAATTGTACCCACCGAGCCAGCCAGTGACATCCACCACCTCACCGATGAAGTAGAGGCCGGGAACGGCCTTGGCCTGCATCGTGTAGGGGTCGAGCCCCTCGGTATCCACCCCGCCCCGGGTGACCTCAGCGGTGCGGTAGCCCTCCGACCCCACCGGCTTGACGGTCCAGCGATTCACGGCGGCCTCGACCCGGGTCAGGACCTTGTCGGGAAGGTCAGCGATGTTGCCCAATGCGCCCTCGTCCTCGGCGATCATCTGAGCCAGGCGTTTGGGGATGTGGTCGGCCAGGACGGTGGCTGTGGCCTGGCGGCCCCTCGTGGTCTTGGCCAGCTTCATCGCCGCCATCAGGTCCACGCCCGGTGCCATGCTCACCGTGATCTCGCCACCCTCGCGCCAATAGGATGAGATCTGAAGGATGGCCGGCCCCGAAAGGCCCCGGTGGGTGAACAAGATGGCCTCGGAGAAGCGGGTCTTGCCGCTGGTGACCTGGGCATCGACAGCCACCCCGGCCAGGGGCTTGAGCCGCTCCAGGGTCTTGACCTCGAAGGTCAGCGGAACCAGGGCCGGGCGGGTCTCCACCATGGCCAGGCCAAACTGGGCCGCGACCTCATAGCCCCAGCCGGTGGCCCCCATCTTGGGGATCGACTTGCCGCCGCTGGCCACCACCAGGGACGAGCAGGCCACCGGGCCGCCGGGCAGGCCAAGCTGAAAGCCCGTGGGGGTGCGGGTCACGCCGCTGACGGAGGTGGCCAGGCGAAGCTGAACGCCCACGGCCTTCATCTCCGCCAACAGAAGAGCGACGATCTGAGTGGCGCTGTCGTCGCAGAACAGTTGGCCCAGGGTCTTTTCGTGCCAGGCGATCCCGTGGCGATCCACCAGGGCGATGAAGTCCCGGGCGCTGTAGCGGCGCAGGGGGCCCTTGGCGAAACGCGGGTTGTTGGAAATGAAATTCAGGGGCGAGGTGTTGATATTGGTGAAGTTGCAGCGCCCGCCACCGGAGATGCGGATCTTCTCCCCCGCCGCCTTGGCGTGGTCCACCACCAGCACCCGGCGGCCACGCTTGCCGGCCTCGATGGCGCACATCATCCCGGCGGCCCCGGCCCCCACCACCACGACGTCGAAGGATTCCACGGCTCTAGTTCAGCGGCCCGGATAGCCAGGCCTCCAGCATGGCCACCACCGCATCACCCGCCTGGAAGCCTCGGGTGACAACGCCATAGGCCCCGGCCTCTGTGCGGCCGGCGATCAGGGTGGGAAAGCCGGTGACCCCGGCCTTTTGCGAGGTCCCGTAGTCGCGCCAGGTCTCGGTCTTGAGGCCCTCGGCGTCAAAGGCGGCCTGGAAGCTCTGACCGTCCAAGCCCTGATCGCTGATCAAGGCGGCCAGGATCTGGGGATCGGTGATGTTGCGGTTCTCCGCATAGAAGGCCGACTGCAGTACCCCCAGAAAGGTCAGGGCCAGATCGGGGTCCTGCCGGCGGACCCAGACCACGGCGCGGGCGGCGGGGTCGGTGTCATAGAGGAAGCCCGGGGTCTCGAGGACGGCTGGGTCGAAGGGCAGGCCAGAGGCCTCGGTCACATGATGCCAGTGGCCGGCCAGACTGGTCTTGGCCTCCGCCGTCATCGGGGTGTCGGTACCGGGGCGCAGGCCGCCCATGATCAACTGGATGGGCAGGGTGCGACCAAAGGTGCGACGGATATCGGCGATCACCGGCGCAAAGCCGTAGCACCAGGAGCACATGGGATCGGCGAAATAGATGAGGTGCGGCGTTTGCATGACGGGCACCAACCTACCACCGCCCGGCGGCTCTCGCGCGGGGTTTGTGTCAGTCCGGATGCGCGCCGGCGGCCCTGGCCAGCTTGAGTGCTTCGTCAAGGGCCTGGTCGGTGTGGACGGCCACGTCGGGCGAAACGCCCCTGCCCTCCCAGTCCCAACCGGTGACGGGGTCATAGGTGCGCCCGACCGGAACGAAAACGGCAAGCTGCTCCCCCAGGTCCTGGCTACCGCCGAAGTGACCGGCGCCGCGCGTGGTTTCGCCCACCAGGGTGGCGCGATGGGTGCGCTTGAAGGCCAGGGCCAGGTGCTCGGCAGCAGAGGCGGTGCGCCGCGAGGTCAGGTCGTAGATGGGAACCTCGCGAAGCCGGCGCTCGGCGGGGTCAGGGGTCACCACGTGGTCAAAGCTGACCACTTCCGGAGCAGATTTCTGGCGGATCAAGCTTGAACTGTCGCTCATGGGGCCGGTTCCGCAGCGGGTTCCGGTTCGCTGTTTATCTGGAAGGCCGTGCCCATCAGCTTGGCGCGGGCCTCCAGGGCCTGGGCGGTGGGGGCGCAGCGGACCGGCAGGGTCCAGCCCATCCAGTTCTGGGCCACCTGCCGGGTGGGCATGCTGGCGGCGGCGTTCCAGGCCCCACGGCCTTTCTTCACCGCAGCCGCGCCCTGGACATTGATGGGCTTGAGGCTGGCGCGTTCGGCGGCCTCCATGGCCCGGGCAAACAGTCTCAAGTCCTGCTTGGCGTAGGTCTGGATGGTGGCATAGGCCTGGAGTTTTTCCTCCAGGGTGGTCTCTGGATTGACCGGCGGCGTGGCCTCGATCTTGGCGACGTCGGGCATCATCTGGTCGTGCAGATCGACATAGCCCCCCAGCACGCCGTAGCACCAGGCCACCAGGCCATAGTCGTCGCGGGGCGCGCCCACCGGATAGGGCATGTCTTCGCTCAGGGCCGGCTCGGCGGGCCGTGAGGTTCCTGCCGGTTCGTCGGCGGCGAGCAGGGCGAGAGCAATGAGCAGAGCAGGCATGGGGACTTAGGACCTCAAAACTGTGGCGATCACGGGGCAGGCCGCGCACCGAACCCTCCGCCCCCAGGGGTTTGGATCTCGATGACATCGCCCGCCGCCACCTCAACGGAGAAACAGCCTGGAAGTTCCTTTACCGCGCCCAGGGCCGTGATCAAACGCTGAGCGCCAGGCTTGGCCGGGCCGCCGCCGGCCAGACCCTGTGGGGCGTGCTCGCGGCGGGAGGAGAGCAGGGCGGCCTCCATGGGGGCGAGGAATCTGATGCGGCGCACCGTGCCGTCGCCGCCGCGATGGGCCCCTTGGCCGCCCGAGCCCGGACGCAGGCCGTAGGTTTCCACCCGCACCGGAAAGCGCCGCTCCAGGATCTCCGGGTCTGTGAGCCGGGAATTGGTCATGTGGGTGTGGACGGCGCTGGCCCCGTCGGCGCTCGCAGTGGCACCCGCCCCGCCGCAGAGGGTCTCGTAATACTGGCGGGTCTCGTCGCCGAAGGTGACGTTGTTCATGGAGCCCTGGGCATTGGCCATGACCCCCAGCGCCGCATAGAGGGCATCGACGACATGCTGGCTGGTCTCGACATTGCCTGCCACCACGGCGGCCGGCGGGCTTGGTGCCAGCATTGAGCCCGGCCGGGTCAGGATGTGGAGTGGGGCCAGGCAGCCGGCGTTCAGCGGAATGTCGTCTTCCACCAGGGTGCGGAAGACATAGAGGGCGGCGGCGTCAACAATGGCGGAGGGGGCGTTGAAGTTGGAGCTGAGCTGGTCGGCAGATTGGCGGAAATCCAGGGTCGCCTCGCCCTTGGTGGCGTCCACCGTGGTGACCACGACGATCTCGCCGCCACCGTCCATGGGGACGCGAGCCTCGCCGTTCGACAACATGCCGATGGCCCGCCGCACGGAGGCGGTGGCGTTCTGCTGCACGAAGGTCATGTAGGCGGCCACGACCGCGCCGCCGAAGGCCTCAATCATACCGGTCACCGCAGCGGCTCCGGCCAGGCAGGCGGCGATCTGGGCCTTGAGATCGGCGATATTGCGGTCGGGTGCTCGAGACGGCCAGGGCCCTTCACCCAGGGCGCGCCGGACGTCGGACTCCAGGAATTGGCCCTCCCGCATGATCGGTAGGGCGTCCAGCAGGACGCCTTCCTCGGCGATGGTGGTGGAGAAGGGCGGCATGGAGCCAGGCTGCACGCCACCGACATCGGCGTGGTGACCTCGGGCGGCGACATAGAAGGCCGCGGTGGCCTCGCCGGGCTGGAAGATCGGCATGACAACGGTGATGTCTGGCAGGTGGGTGCCGCCCGCATAGGGGTTGTTCAGAGCGAAGGCGTCGCCGGCCTTCAGCATGGGGTGACGGTCACGGACGGCGCGGACGCTGGCCCCCATGGACCCCAAGTGGACCGGCATGTGCGGGGCATTGGCCACCAGGCCGCCATCGGCATCGAACAGGGCACAGGAAAAGTCGAGCCGCTCTTTGATGTTCACCGAATGGGCGGTCCGCTCAAGGGCCGCGCCCATGGCCTCGGCCACCCCCATGAACCGGCGATTGAACAGTTCCAGGGTGACCGGGTCTGGGCGGTCGAGGGCGATGTCCCGTGTTCTTGATGCGCCGATCTGTGTCAGGCGGATCATGCCCTCGGCCCCGGCCTGCGCACGCCAGCCCGCAGACAAGGCGATCTGGGTGTCGGCGCGGACGATGAGGGCTGGCCCCTCAAGCTGGACAAGATCTCGGGCGTCGATGACTGGCACCTGGATGACCTCGCCATCGGAAACCATCGCCACTGTCGTCAAGCCCTGTGCCGCAGCGCGGGATGGCTGTGAGGTGGGCTCGGGTGTCAGACCTGCCTGACCAGCCATGTCTGTGGTGAGCGCCGTGGCCTCGACCTCAAGGCTGGCGATGATGATGGTGCGTTCGGGCTCGATGAAGCCGAAGAGCCGACGGTGGGCCGTCTCGAAGGCCGCCTTGACCTCCCCGAGGGTGCCGAGGTGGGTGGGTAGGGCCGCGTCGGCACCGTCATAGCGCAGGCGCAGGGTTGCGAGGACCTGACCCTCGGCCGCGCCCTGGTCGGCCAGGGCGCGCCGGGACGAGGCCTCGACCACCTCCTGAACCCGAAGCGACTGGACCAGGCCATCGTCGCTCAGCGGAACCTCAAGCCCTGACTGCCTGAGGGCGGTGACCTGGGCCTGACCGATTCCCCAGGCCGAGAGCACGCTGCCATAGCGTGGGCACAGAACCTCATCGACACCGAGCGCTTCGGCCACCTCACAGGCCACCTGACCAGCGGCACCCCCGAAGGCCACCAGGGCGTGACCTCGTGGATCAAAGCCGCGCTCGGTGGAGATACGGCGCACGGCCTGGGCTGTCTGTTCCACGGCGATGGCGACGAAGCCCTCTGCGGCGGCTTCCGGGCTTGCCGCGCCCATGGCCCGGGCGAGGTCGGCCAGGCGGCTTCGCGCGGTGGCGACATCCAGGGGTTCGGAGCCGTCGGGGCCGAAGATGGCCGGGAAGTGTCGGGCGTCCAGGCGACCCAGGACCAGGTTGGCGTCGGTGACCGTGGCTGGTCCCCCGCGTCCGTAGGCGGCCGGTCCAGGTTCAGCGCCGGCGCTGTGAGGTCCGACCCTGGCGCGCAGACCATCAAAGGTCAGGATCGACCCGCCGCCGGCGGCGACCGTCTCGACATCCAGCATCGGGCTGCGAAGTTTGACGCCGGCCACCGTGGCGGTATCGCGGCGCTCCAGCCGCCCGGCATAGCGACAGACATCGGTGGAGGTGCCACCCATGTCAAAGCCCAGCACCTGGGAGGCACCGGCCGCGACCGCCGCGGCCGCCACGCCCACCACGCCGCCAGCGGGCCCCGACACTACCGCATCGCGACCCCGGAAAGCCTCAGCGCGCACCAGCCCTCCCGAAGACGTCATGAAATAGAGCGGCGCCCCGGCCACGGCCCGCGCCACCTGGTCCACATAGGCTCGCAACACCGGCGTCAGATAGGCATCGGCGACCGTGGTTTCGGCCCGGGGCAGGTAGCGAGGCAGGGGCGAGGCCTCGTGGCTCAGGGCCACGAAGTCAAAGCCGGCGGCGCGTGCCAGGTCACCGGCGGCAATTTCGTGGGCAGGATTGAGGTCGGCATGCAGGAAGGCGATCGCCACGGCGCCATAGCCCTGACCAACGGCGGCCTTAAGCTGGATTTCCAGGTCCCGGCGATCCAGCGGCTCGACCACCTGTCCATCGGCGGCCAGGCGCTCCCTGGCCTCCACGACCCCGGCATAGAGGGGCTCGGGGCGCACGATATTGAGGGCAAAGAGGTCAGGTCGCGACTGGTCGCCGATCCGCAGGGCATCGGCAAAGCCCTGGGTCGTGACGAACAGGGTCTTGGCTCCGCGTCGCTCCAGCAGGGCATTGGTAGCCACCGTGGTGCCCATCTTGATGGACGCGACGCGATGGGCCGGGAAGGGGGTTCCGGACGGCGTCTCAAGCAGGCGGCGCATGGCCTCAACGGCGGTATCGGGATAGGCGCTGGAGGTCGACAATAGCTTGAGGGAGGTCTCCACCCCATCTGGACTGCGACCGATCACATCGGTGAAGGTGCCACCGCGATCGATCCAGAAATGCCAGAGCCTGTCCAAAACTTAACCTCGCCCCCTGATGATGCGCGTTGTGTTTGCCACGTTGCGGACTTAGGCTTCTCGATACTCCCATGAGTTTCTGGCGCAACATTGCTGGGCTCGCCGTCCGACGCCCAGATGGTTGCGAAGACTGCGACGATTGTCCTCCTGGACTGCCGGGAGAGGATCCCACGTTCACGACTGCCGTCACCGCCCTGGGAGCCAAGCTGGCAAAGGCCGATGGCCGGGCCGGGATCGGCGAGTTCGATGCCTTCGCTCAGGTGTTTCAAACCGATGCGGCCTCGGAGCGGAACATCCATCGCCTCTATGACCTGGCCCAGCAGACGACCCATGGCTATGAGAGCTATGCGATCCGGCTGGCCAAGCGTTACCGCAACTGCCCGGCCCTGCTGGAGGATGTGCTGGACGGGCTATTCCACATCGCTGGCTCCGATGGTGCCGTCACCGAAGATGAGTTGGGCTATCTTCAGTCCGTGGCTCACCTGTTTGGGTTCTCGGCCCTGGCTTTCCGGCGACTAAAGGCGACGCATCTGGGTCATTCTGCAGAAGACCCCTATGGCGTGCTGGGGGTCGCCCATGATGCGCCTGACGATCTGGTCCGAACCACCTGGAAACAGGCCCTGATCATCGCCCATCCTGACCGCGCCCGAGCGCGCGGCCTGCCTTCGGAATTCATCGAGGTGGCCGAGGCCAAGGCGGCCTCGATCAATGCTGCCTTTGACACCATCATGCGCGAACGCCGGGAGATGGCGCTCGAAGGGGTGGCATGACCACGATCTGGTCGCTTTTTTGCGGTCTGTCATGTTGACGCGCGGCCCTACACGAACAACATACTGTCGAACCCGCCGAGAAAGGCGGGCCTGAGAGGAAGCCATGGTCAGGGAATTTGCCCGTCAGCACGGTTCGGCGCTTCGCAGCTTTGCGCTGCTGGGCGGTGCCTTGGCGACGGCGGCGGCTGTGGCCATCGGCGCGGTCCTGGCCCTCTTTGCAGCGGCCACGGTGGTGGTGATCGCGGTGATGTCGTCGGCTCTGCTGGCCTTGGCCGGCTTGGCCCTCCGGGCGCGCCGCAGCGCCTATGCGCGGGCCCATGACGGCGTGATCGAAGCCCGCAACCTGGGCGGCCACCACTGGGTGGCCTATGGCTGGAACGAACGCCGCTAAGCGGCTTGCCGCCGATATCCCACCGGACTACCGTCTCCGTTCAAACAAGCGTGGGGAGAAGACGGCTATGATCGGTGTGATCGCGACCCTGAAGGTTGCTGAGGGCAAGAATTCCGAATTCGAGGCGATCTTCGCCGACCTGGCCAAGCAGGTCCGTGCCAATGAGCCGGGCAATGTCGCCTATCAGCTCACCAAGACCCGCACTGACCCCCAGACCTATAAGGTGCTGGAGCTCTATGCCGATCAGGACGCCTTGA